>JAFUOX010000099.1 GCA_017481725.1 Kiritimatiellia bacterium
AGTTTAATTATGAATAATGCCCCATATAAAAATCCTGCACTGCCAATAGAAGAGCGAATAAATGATCTAATGAGCCGCATGACACTTGAAGAAAAGGTTGGTCAGATGGTTCAGCTTCCAGTTTTTGATGATGTTGTTAAAGCTGTAAAGGAACAAAATATCGGTTCAATCCTTTGCGGTGTAGAAGAGGATTTATTCGAAGCACAGAGAGTTGCTGTTGAAGAAACTCGTTTGGGAATACCTCTTTTAGTTGGTATTGATGCAATTCACGGACACTCAATGGAGCACAATGCCACAATCTTCCCAACACAGCTCGGCATGGCTTGTGCATGGGATGAGCAGCTTTGTGAGGATGTTGCTAGAGCAACTGCACGTGAAATGGCTTACACTGGTTGCCATTGGACCTTTAGTCCAGTATTCTGCATGGCTCGTGATACTCGTTGGGGTCGTGTCAACGAAACCTTTGGCGAGGATCGCTACATCATTGGCAAGCTAGGTGCAGCAATGATTCGTGGCTATCAAGGTAAGTCGCTTTCTGATCCAGAGAGTATTGCTGCTTGTGCAAAGCACTTTGCTGGCTACGGTGAAACACAAGGTGGACGCGAAGCTTCTGAGAGTGATCATTCAGAGCGTAAAATGCGTGCTGTATTCCTACCTCCTTTTGAGGAGGCTGCAAAAGCAGGCGTTGCTTCATTTATGACAGCTTACCAAATTATTGATGGTGTCCCTTGCACAGCAAACGATTGGCTTCTAAAAACAATCCTTCGCGATGAATGGAATTCAGATGCAATGGTTGTAACTGATTGGGGTAATTGCTGGAGACTTCACGCAGAGCAATTTGTTGCAAAAAATTCAAGCGAGTCTTCTGTAGTTGCAACTAATGCTGGCAATGATATGATGATGACACCTGGTGATTATTATTGGAGAACTTTAGAAAATGTTAATGCAGGTAAGATTCCTATGGAGAATATTGATGCTGCCGTTAAACGTATTCTTTCTCTAAAGTTTAAGCTAGGTTTGTTTGAAAATCCTCGTTATTACGATTTTGAAAAGTCAGCAAAGATTATTGGCTGCGGCGAGCATAGAAAGCTTGCTCTTAAGGCAGCAGAGAAAAGTGCTGTGCTTTTGAAAAATGATAATTTGCTTCCATTACGTCGTGATGCAATTAAACGCATTGCAGTGATTGGTCCTAATGCTGATGATGATTTGCAGCAGCTCGGTGACTGGTCCTTGGGTGCAGGGCAGATGCAGGGTGTTATGCAGCGCCATGAACGCCGCATGACAAAGACACTTCTTGATGGCATTATGGCAGAGTATGGCGATAAGGAGGTTGTATATGCACGTGGTTGCTCAGGTCGTATCACAAGCTATAATCCAACAGAGATTGCTCATGCTGTTGAGGTGGCAAAGTCTTCAGATGTCGTAATCCTTCAAGTAGGTGATCACCTTGATTATATTGGTGAGTGGTGCAGCACAGCTACTCTTGAGCTGCTTGGTGGACAAAATGAGCTATTTGCTGCTCTAAATGAAACTGGCGTTCCTATAGTTGTTGTATTTACTGGTTCTCGTCCTTTGATAATAACTGAACATGCAGAAAAGGCACGTGCAATACTTTGCATGTTCTCACCAGGTATGGAGGCAGGAGAGGCTGCTGCAAATATTATTTCTGGTAAGGTAAATCCAGAGGGTAAGCTTCCTATTACCTTCCCACGCCATGTTGGTCAAATTCCTGTATATTATAATCAGCCAGCAGGAGCTCACCAAGAGCATTATGCAGATATGCAGGGCAAGGGCTTCTTTGGCTTGTATCCATTTGGCTTTGGTATGTCATACACCTTGTTCCAACGCCGCTTCCCTAAGCTTGACAAGAATGTCTACAAAGCAGGGGAGAGTGTTAAGCTTTCACTCCTTGTACGCAATCAAGGCAATTTTGAAGGCACAGAGACAATTCAAGTTTATATGCGCGATTGTGTTTCTTCTGTCTCATGGCCTCGTAAGAATTTGATTGCATGGAAGAAGGTAACTCTAAAGCCTCGTGAAGAGAAGCTTGTTGAGTTTGAGCTTCCTTATGAAAGCTTTGCAATTGTTAATCGCAAGTGCGAGACAGTTGTTGAACCAGGTGATTTTGAAATTTTGGTTGGTAGCTCTTCAAGGAATTGCGATTTGAATACCCTTAAGATTACATACGAATAACTTTAATTTGATGCGGCACTTCTAATGTTTCTCTTTACAATGAAGCTTGAAGTGTTGATAAAAACAAGGAGGTTTTATGGATATTGCTTTGGCAACAGATTATTTTACATCAGGAGGAGATCCTGAGCTTCCATTGCGTTATATTGCAGAGGCACGTGAGAAGGCCGGAAAAGGCTTTACACATTTGCATTGGTGTCATCGGTGGAATACAGATCATTTTTATACATTTGATGAAATGATTTACATCAAGGGGCTTTTAAGGAAATATGATTTGAAGCTTCTTGATATTCATGGTACTGATGGTTCAATAGGTTGGGGTCCTCTTTGCTGCTGGTATAATCCTCAAGAAGTATATCGCAAGCAGGGCGTTGATATTGTAAAGAATCGCATTCAAATGGTTCATATGCTTGAAGGCTCAGGCACTGTGATGATGCATATCCCATCTATTGCTAGAGGTAATTCAGAGGAGCAGATAGCTGAGGCTTGGAAGCGAGTAGATGCACTTAGAAAATCTCTTGATGAACTAATGCCTGTTTGTGAGGAGCTTGATGTGCCTCTAGCACTAGAAAATATGCCTCTTGATACATTTGAAGTGCTGGAAAAGATTTTTTCTGAATATCCTGCTAAGTTACTTGGCTTGTGCTATGATGCTGGTCACGGAAATATTGATTGGAAGGATGGAAGCACTGCAAATGGCATGGAATGCTTAGAGCGCAATCTTGATAGACTTCAAGCATTACATTTCCATGATAATGACGGAAGCGGTGATAAGCATCAGCCTCCTATGTATGGAACAATAGATTGGAAGCGCTTGTGTGATAACGTCCGCAAATCCGCATATCCTAGATGCTTTAGCTTTGAAATGGCAGAGGGGAATACTCCTTTTAAGGATAAGCATATAGAATTTTTGCAGGATGCTTATGAGCGTTGCGAAAAAGCAATCTCACTCTAGTTGTTAAATTGAGGTGTCAGGCATTATCAGTGCCTGACGCCTTGATTCTATTTTGATTAATATATTAACAATTTTCTATAGTAAAAATGATTTGCGTCGGACCACTAACACCAGCTCAAAAGGCTAGGTCAATAAAGGGCATCTATTATTTTAATATGGCAAATGGCTTCTCTTATATGTGCTTAGGAGAAACCATTATCTTACTTTTAGCGATGGAAATAGGTGCTAATGATATTGTAGTAACAATATTGGGAAGTATGCTAAATTTAGGGTTTACACTTTTGCCGCTTGGTCGATACTTTACAGCACGTTGGGGAGCTGCAAAAACACAGAGCATTTGCTGGGTTTTGCGCAATGTTGCTGCGGTGTGCTGTGCTTCATCTGCTCTTTGGTACTATCTAGATATACCATACTTACCATTGATAACACTTGTTTTTAGTGCTTACGCATTCTATGGGCTAAGGGCAGCTGGTGTGGTAATGACAGTGCCATTACTTGGAGAGCTAACCTCTGAGCAGGATCGTGGCACAGTTATCGGTAAGGCGGGCTCATACTTCTATATTTTCTGCTTTGCAGCATTATTGTTATTGATTATTCCGATTTTAACCTTTAAGCCTCATTTATGGACGTTAACAGGTTTGATTGTATTTGGATCAGTGCTTGGTGTGTTTGCTTCTCGTTTTATGCTAATGGTTGATGAAACAGAGGTGCTACGTGACTCTGCGAAGAAGCCTATTTGGGCAGAGATGAAGATTGCCTTAAAGAATAAGCCATTTATGAAGCTTGTGCTTGTAAACTTTACAAATAACGTATTTTTGATTTTAATGCTGCCAATATCTGTGGCTATTATTAAACGAGTTTATCATTTATCAGATTCTGCTGCATTATGGTTTGCGTTGTGTCAATTTGCAGCTTCTGCAGTATTCTCTAATTTTGCAGGAAAGCTCAGCCGTAAGTATGGCCCACGCCAAGTAATGCTTGTATTTTATATTGCTCTTGTATTGCTTTCTGTACTTTGGATCAATATGCCAAACAAATTTACGACAATTTTATTGATAATTGCTTTTGTCACAAATGGAGCATGTAATACCGCTCTGCCTAATTGCACGCAGCATTATTTCTTGCATGTTGTGCCAAAGGAAAATTCTGTGGCAGCGTCTATTTTGCAGGCTGTTCTCACTGGTGCTGCAGGAGGTCTAGCGGGTATGGCTTTAGGGTGGTGTATGATTAAATATTCAAACTCTCAGCTTGGACTTTACACACTTGATTCGTATAAGCTATATTTCAAGATGTATCTCTTGTTCTCGCTTCCAGGATTGTATTTTATTTACAATATGAAGCCTTTGCCAGAGGAAAAGCGCCGAATATATTTCCGCTTTCCAAGATTTTTTGGACACTAGTAGATATAAATGGTTTGTCAAGCAAAAAAAACTGCTAAAGCTTTAATTTTTGAAGAAAAAATAACACAATTAGTAGTGGTTTTTGTGGCTCAAAAACACTAAATTTAGTGTGGTTTTTGTCTATAACGTAAGATTTTGAAGCCTGTTAATAACTTTTTGTTTGTGTAACTCGTTGATTTTGAATAAGTTGTGTTTTTCAGTAAATTTATGCCTTGAAATGGTGTCTACATTTTTGCTTTAATAGTTGCGTCAAAACACCTTAAATCCGATATTGGTTTTGATACATTTTCTTTATCATTTTTTTATAAAATTTTTCAAAGCAAGGAACAATTATGTTTACTAGCATTGTAAAACGCGATGGTCGCATAGCACAGTTTGAGCGTTCAAAAATTTCAGAGGCAATCTATAAAGCAATGCATGCCGTAGGGCATGGCGAAATGCCTGATGCTGAGCGTGTCTTCGATTCTGTTTATCAAACTCTTGAAGAGAACTTTAAAGATACACGTCCTACTGTTGAGCAGATTCAGGATGCAGTTGAGTTAGCATTAATGAAAGAGGGCTTTGAGGATGTTGCAAAGGCATACATTCTTTATCGTGCTTCTCGCACTCGCACTCGTGAGATGAAGACAGGATTAATGCGTATTTTTGATGAGCTTACATTTGCTGATGCAAGTGATAGCGACATGAAGCGCGATAATGCAAACGTTGATGGCGATACTGCAATGGGTATGATGCTTAAGTATGGTTGCGAGGGTGCAAAGGACTATAATGAAAAGTATCTTCTTGCCGCAGATCATGCACGTGCTCACCGTGAGGGTTATATCCATATTCACGATTTTGATTTCTATGCATTGACAACAACTTGTTGTCAGATTGACCTAATCCGTTTATTCTCAGGTGGCTTCTCTACAGGTCATGGTTTCCTACGTGAGCCAAATGATATCCGTAGCTATGCAGCACTAGCTTGTATTGCGGTTCAGTCAAATCAGAATGATCAGCATGGTGGTCAGTCTATCGTAAATTTCGATTATGGCCTAGCTCCTGGTGTAAAAAAGACATACCGTAAGAATTTGATTTCAAACACAGTCAAGGCATTTAAGCTTTTGGCACCAGAATGTGATATTTCTAAGGATAGCGTTAAGCTAGCTCTTGAGCATATCAAGCAAAACACAGGCACAGAGCCATCCATCCAGGCAAATGAAAAATTCTCTGCTGCTGCAATGGCATGGTTGATTGAAACAACTCATTCAGAATCAACCGCACAGAAGATTTTTGAATTTGTTGCTCGTGAGGCTTATGCTGAGACAGACTCAGCAACATATCAGGCAATGGAAGCATTGATTCACAACCTAAATACAATGCATAGCCGTGCTGGTGCTCAAACTCCATTTAGCTCTATCAACTATGGTATGGACACATCTCCAGAGGGCAGAATGGTTGTTAGAAATATGCTTCTTGCTACAGAGCGTGGTTTAGGTCAGGGTGAAACACCAATTTTCCCAATCCAGATTTTCCGCGTAAAATCAGGCGTTAACTATAATGATGGCGAGCCAAACTATGATTTATTCCAGTTGGCATGCCGCGTTAGTGCAAAGCGCTTGTTCCCTAACTTCTCATTTATCGATGCACCATTCAATCTTCAGTACTATAAGCCAGGTCATCCTGAGACAGAGATTTCCTACATGGGTTGTCGTACACGTGTGATGGGTAACGCATTTGATCGTTCACGTGAGATTGCACCAGGTCGCGGTAATTTGAGCTTTACATCTATCAACCTACCTCGCCTTGCTATTGAAGCAAATAAGAGCGAAAAAGCTTTCTATGATAGCCTATTTAGAATGATGGAATTGGTATGTAAGCAGCTTGAGGATCGCTTTGAGATTCAAGCACGCAAGCGCGTTCGCAACTATCCATTCTTGATGGGTCAAGGCGTGTGGATTGATTCTGAGAAGCTAGGCTGGAATGATGAGGTTCGTGAGGTTCTAAAGCATGGCACACTATCTGTCGGATTTATTGGTCTTGCTGAAACTCTAGCAGCTCTTTACGGGAAGCATCATGGTGAGAGCGAGGAAATGCAGCAGAAGGGTCTTGAAATTGTTGGTCGCATGCGTAAGTTCCTAGATGACCGCTCTGCAGAGCGCGGAATGAACTATACATTGCTAGCAACTCCAGCAGAGGGCTTGTCTGGTCGCTTCGTTCGCATGGATAAGAAACGCTATGGCATAATTCCAGGTGTTACAGATAAGGAATACTATACCAATAGCTTCCATATTCCTGTTCGTTTCCATATCTCTGCATTTGATAAGATTCGCCTAGAGGCTCCTTATCATGCACTAACAAATGCAGGTCACATCTCTTATGTTGAGCTAGATGGTGATACTGCACACAATCCAAAGGCATTTGAGGCTATTGTACGTGCTATGCACGATGCTGGTATTGGCTATGGCTCAGTAAATCATCCTGTTGATCGCGACCCAGTTTGTGGCTACACAGGTATTATCGAGGATGTTTGCCCACGTTGTGGCCGCCGCGAGAATGAGACAATCAGCCCAGAGAAGCTTGAAGAGCTTCGCCGCATATATCCAAATATGCCATGCCTAATTAAGTAATTTAACCCAAAACCAAACACTATTAAGGAGTAATAATCCCAATGAATTCAGTAGCTGAATCAAAAAAATATGGTTCTCAAAACGGATCCTTCGGCAACGGAGTAAAGTTTGAGAGAATCCGCCGTATCACTGGTTACCTAGTAGGTACAGTTGATCGCTTCAATGATGCAAAGCGTTGCGAAGAGTCAGAGCGAGTAAAGCATGGCACAAAAGACAATGCTTAATGTTGCTGGCATTGAAGAAGATTCGATAACGGACGGACCGGGACTTCGGTTCGTCCTTTTCGTTCAGGGGTGTCCTCATCATTGTGAGGGTTGCCATAATCCTGAAACACATGAGTTTGGTGTTGGTGAAAATTATTCAGTAGAATCTCTCTTTAATCGCATTAGACGCAATCCACTACAGTCTGGCGTAACCTTTAGTGGGGGAGAGCCATTTTGTCAGCCAGAGGGGCTAGCAATGCTTGCACGCATGCTTAAGGATGCAGGCTACCATACTGCATCTTTCACTGGCTTTACATTTGAGCAACTGCTTTCCTCAAATAATCAAGCAGTCCATGAGTTCTTAAATAATTTGGATATATTGGTTGATGGCCCATTTATTTTGGCAGAGCGAGATTTAGAGCTTCGCTTTCGTGGAAGCCGCAATCAGCGTGTGCTTGATGTGCCTGCCTCTCTTAAGGCAGGCAAGCCAATCCCTACATCTGACCCAGATTGGGGCTTTTGCTAGGTCTTTAGGTAATACCTATTTTAAGAACACAAATTCCTCTGCTTCGCAGATTGTTCTAGTTTTGAAAAATTCATCCATCCATGCTCGTGGTGCATGAAGCATCTCTGTTACTAGGTAAACTGCGTGTTTGCCTGTTACATTCTCAACACGAGTGCGATAGGTGCCATCATTAAGCCCAATCTCCACAGCTCCTATTTCTGTGCCTCCATTCTCCGCACATGGAGCATCAATGAATATTCGCACCTTGCCACGATGCCCACCACCTATTACTTTTATTGCAAATTCCATTGTCTTTGTGGCATAGTCCTCGCCAAAATCAAAGTACTTATAGCCCATAACACAACCATCTGTTAACTTTGTTACTACGCGACGAAATACATCCTTCTCTGTAACAAAGCAGCCTCCTGTAAGAACACATGCTATTTCTGCTTTTGTTGGTTCATATGGATTAAGTGCATTCTGAAAGCCTAGACTTGTCATTTCAACTGGAGGAATACTTCCATCTGGAAGAATAGTTATCCTTTCAACACATGCCCGGCGCGAAGTAATAGAATTATTTGTCATTCTATGATAGAAAACAAACCACTCTCCATTTATGTTACAAATTGAACCATGATTGTTTCCTGCTGGATAATCAACACCATTATCAATAATGTATCCTCTATATGTAAACGGACCTGTTGGTGATGGGGCAGTGGCATAGGCAAGCCTACTACCTTTTCTTGGGGAATATATTAAGTAATATGTGTCTCCAATTTTACGTGGAGATGAGGCTTCGTAAAATCTCTCCTCATCTGGTGTTTCTGGACTATCTGCAATTTCGTGACGCTTCAAGCTGCCATGAATTACCTTGTACATTGTTTCTGCATCAAGCTCACCCATATTTGAACGTTCAAAGCCATAATAGCAATAGACTCTACCATCATCATCAACCAATACTCCTATATCATTAAAGACACCATCATCACCACCATCCTCTGGTGCATAATCATAGGTAGATAAAAATTTAAATGGTCCCTCGGGCTTATCGCTTATACTTACACACCCTTTAGCTCCTGCAATGTATGTGTAAAGGTAATATTTATCTCCTTTTTTTATTACATCTGGTGCATATAATCTATTCTCTGTGTGAGGTACGCTAGATGGATGATCTGTGTCAGGGCGTGTGTGGAAGCTATGCCCATGACATGTCCATTGGTTTAGGTTGTTTAATGGTGCTGACCAAACCTTGAGCTTGTAATTGCAAAATTCTGTTCCATCAAATTGGTCGTGTGATCCGTAGATATAAACTCTATCGCCAAAAATTCGTGGCTCTGCATCTGGAATATATTCCCAAAGTGGTAAAAATGGATTCATTTTTATTTTCTCTTTATAAACTTTATTTTTTTTGTAAATTTGAGTTGAAACACCAGATTAACAAGTGTTTGAATTAATCAAATTAAGAATAGCAAAAATTTAGATGTAAAGCAACAGACACGACTATATTGCTATTAAAATAGTTATAAATATTCAATATATTTAAAACACCTGACACATTCACATTAGATTAATACTTTTTTTGAAATCTACAGAAACAAATGAAAAATGCAAATAATTGAAAACTATTTGACTTTTGTATAGAGAAATGCTATAAATTTTCATATAAGTTAAATTTCGTTGTTTATTGTATTTATATTTAATTTTATAGGGGTGATATATGAAAACAAATATGCTCACAATTGCGTCTGTCGTGGCTCTATTTTCTTTCGGATGTACAACAGTTCCTTCTGGTGGATACGCATATGACTCATTTTATTCAATTAATCCAAGTTCACATGCTAATAATGCTATTATAGAATCTCTTGATGCAGAAATTGCAGAGGGTAATGGTGCAGAAGAGAAACCTCAATCAGACAAGTATTTTATTTGGTCAGGAAGTATCTCTTTGGAGCATAAGGATGTAGCTGTTTGCGAGGAAGAGGTTATCAATGCTGTCAAAGCTTTGTCAGGCACCATAAAAGCAAAAAGAAATTATGAAGATAGCTGCGTTTCAATAGATTTTCTTGTGCCTAATACAAATTTTGATAAATGTATGGATGATATAAAGCAGTGTGGTACTTTGCTTAGTGAGAGAGTTTTCTCTGAGGATGTGACAGCAAATTATGTTGATGTTCAATCTCGCCTAGATAATCTTATCAAGACAAGAGATAAGTATAAGGCTCTTCTTGATAAAGCTCAGACGGTTGAGGAAATCCTAAAGGTTGAAAGAGAGCTTTCAAGAGTGCAATCCGAGATTGACGCAAAACAGGCAGTATTTAATGCTCTTAAAAATGATGTTACTCAGTATGAAATAAATGTAGAAATAAATAAAAAGAAAATTAAAGGACCTTTAGGATACTTATTTAGTGGCATTGAATACGTTGTAGTAAAATTATTTATTTGGAATTAATTTTAGAGATACGTGCATTCTAATTTGCTGTTAAAAAAGTATGAATTCTCCTAAAATGGAGAACAAAGATTTTTTCACAAAAAAATCTGAGGACTATTCACGTTATCGTCCGTCTTATCCAGCTGCTGCCATTTCTTGGTTATGGGAAAAATGTATAGGCAAGTGCGTAGTAGATATTGGTGCAGGTACCGGCATATTTACTAAATGCTTGAAACAATGCTTTGAAGATATTTATGCAGTAGAGCCTAATGGCGATATGCGTAAACAATTCAATTTATTTCTTCCTGATATACCTTGTACTGGAGGCTATGCTGAGGATACTGGATTACCCAATGCATCTATAGATTTAATAACTGTAGCACAAGCATTTCATTGGTTTGATGAGGATAAATTTAAACTTGAAGCAATGAGAATTTTGCGCCCCAATGGTCGTGTTGCTATTATATGGAATACAAGCGTTAAAAATGATTTTTCAGTTGCACGAGACAAGGTATGTCAAAAATATTGTCCACGCTTTTCTAGGGGTTATGCAGGGAAACGAACAGTAGAAGAGGGTGACGTATTTTTAAGGAGCATATATTTTAAAGATGTTGAGTTTGTTGA
Organism: Kiritimatiellia bacterium; assembly: GCA_017481725.1. Lineage (GTDB taxonomy): Bacteria > Verrucomicrobiota > Kiritimatiellia > RFP12 > UBA3636 > RGIG990. The sequence continues at coordinate 10,915 of JAFUOX010000099.1, forward strand.
GTTTGATAATCCGTTTGCTATGGATTATGACTCTTTTATTGGAAATATACGCTCACGATCTTATGCAATTCTACCTAATGAAAAGCATTATGATGACTTTATCAAAGAATGTGGTAGGGTCTTTAATAAATATGCTGTAGATGGACTTGTTGTAGAAAATCAGAAAACGACAATTTATTTAGGCAGGTTTTAATTTAAATAGTATGGTTTATTAATAGTTTGAAAAAGTGTTTTCAACTGTTCGTGATAAATTTGCTACAGAATTTTCTTTTATCATGGCAACATCTAGAGGCATTCCTTCTCTATTAATTTCGTATGCGCCATCGAAAATTTTAGATTCTCCAATTGCTTGTTTATCCTCAATTATACCTGCATAGGCAATAACCTTTTTCCCATGTTTTTTGGCTAGCTTGGCTATAGTGACAGGGATTTTGCCCATAGTGCTTTGGGAGTCAAGTTTTCCTTCACCTACGATAATTATATCAGATTGACTAATATGCTCTTCAAGCTTAGTCTCTCTAATTACAATTTGCGCACCTGACATAAGCTTTCCATTAAGCATCATTAAGAATGCAAAACCAATTCCACCAGCGGCACCAGCACCAGGCGTGTATCTGTTTGATGTAATTGAGCTATCTCGATTTTGAACATACTTCTCCAGCTTTTCTGCAAAGCAATTCATCCATTCATCCATTTGCTCAACCATTTCTGGTGTAGCTCCCTTTTGTGGAGCAAAGATTTTGCTGCAGCCTTTTTCTCCTGTAAGCGGATTATCTACATCGCAAGCAATTGTAAACTCACACTCTTTTATTATGCTTGCGAGAGGGGAGTTTTCTATTGCTGCAGCAAGTCTTACGCCATTTGCACCAAATGGTACTGGTGTTCCATGCTCATCATTAATTTTAAATCCAAGAGCTTGCAGCATTCCAATTCCACAATCATTTGTTGCACTGCCGCCGATGCCGATAATAAACTTCCGGCAGTTTTTGTTTAGCGCATCCTTTATTAATTCACCAACACCAAAGGTGGTTGTTAGCATTGGATTACGTTGCTCCTTTGGAACAAGGGTAATGCCAGCAGCCTCAGCCATTTCGATTATAGCGGTATGCGCATTGGTAATAATGTAAGAGGCGAAAATTTTGTTGCCTAATGGACCTGTTACAGGAATTTTGTGAGTTTCACATTGCTTTCCAAAAGTTAGTGCTTCAATAGTGCCTTCGCCTCCATCAGCAACTGGTATTACATTAACAATTGCTTGATTATTTGTTGCACCAATAATCCCTTTTTTGATTGCATTACCAGCTTCTATAGAAGTCATGCTGCCTTTGAATGAATCTACCGCAATTGTAACTTTCATATTGTACACCAAAATTGAAAATTCTATTAATTATACTTTTATTGTCTTAGACTGTTTTTGTACACCGGCACGCTTATAATAAGTAGCAGCTTCTTAACTTTAGTATAAGAATAGCATCTCGCGATATTTTGGTAATGGCCACTTTTGGTCATCAACTATTTGCTCAAGGCTATCGACTAGCTCTCTAAGCTTTGCCATCTGATTTTTAATTTCAGCTGCATCCATTTCGCTTAATGCTGCATCCAAAACAGCACAACAATCAGTTATTGCATCAATACCCACACCTAGTAGAGTAGCTTTGTTTTTAATACCCTTTGTGCCTGCTTTAAATTTAATAGAAGCAGCTGTACTCAATGCTGAAATTGCAGCTGAGTATTCTGACATAATTACTGGCATGATTACACTGCTTGCAAGCTCAGAAGCAATCTCGCCCTCTATACGAAGCCTACGATAATAATCCTCTAAAAATACCTCGTATCGTGAGCTCATCTCCAAAGGAGATAATACCTTATATTTATCAAGGAATTTTTGATTATTGGCATCCATTAATGGCTTTAATGCCTCTAATGTGTTAGGGAAATTAGGTAGCCCGCGTTTTTCTGCTTCTTTGCGCCATTCATCACTATAGCCATTGCCATTGAAGATGATGCGCTTGTGCTTTTTCATGATGTCTCTTAAAACACTCTGTAGATGCTCATTGAAAGCTTCTGGAGAAGCCTTCTCTAGCTTTTCTGAAATATAGTCTAATGACTCTGCCACAATGGTGTTTAGCATCATGTTGACATTTGCACAGGATTGGCTTGAACCAGGTGAGCGGAACTCAAATTTGTTGCTTGTAAATGCAAATGGGCTAGTGCGGTTGCGGTCTGTTGCATCGCGTGGCAATGGTGGGAGTGCATCAACACCGATACGCATAGGCTCAAGCTTCTTGCTTGCCTTGCGGTCTCCAGCAACAATTCTCTCAACAATCTCGTTAAACTGATCACCAAGAAAGATTGATATAATTGCAGGAGGTGCTTCACCAGCACCTAAGCGATGATCGTTACCAACACTACATGTTGCCGCACGCAATAAGTCAGCATGCAAATCTACGCCACGAATAATGCCAGCAAGAACAGTTAAGAAAATCATATTCTGTTCTGGATCCTTACCTGGGTCCAGTAGATTGCGTGAACCATAAGAAACAGACCAATTGTTGTGCTTACCAGAACCATTTACGCCAACAAATGGCTTTTCATGAAGTAAGCATATTAATCCGTAGCGTTCAGCAACTGTACGCAATACCTCCATAACAAGCATATTGTGGTCAACAGAAAGATTTTGCTCCTCAAAAACAGGTGCTAATTCAAATTGAGCAGGAGCAACCTCATTATGACGGGTCTTTGCAGGGATTCCCAATGCCCAAAGCTCTTTCTCTACTTCTGTCATAAAGGAAACGATGCGAGGCTTGATAGAACCAAAATAATGATCCTCAAGCTGCTGATGCTTTGCAGGAGGTGCACCAAATAGTGTTCGCCCTGTCTGAATGAGGTCAGGTCTTTGTAAATAGAATTTCTTATCAATAAGGAAGTATTCTTGCTCTGCACCTAATGTAACCTTTACATTAGCCTCTTCTACGCTAAAGCAATTCATTAAACGGTGTACTGCTGCCTTAAGGGCTTGGATAGAGCGCAATAGAGGAGTCTTTTTATCAAGTGCAGCTCCAGTGTAGCTACAAAATGCTGTCGGAATACACAATGTTGCTCCATTTGGATGGCGTTTAATGAAGGCAGGACTTGTTGGATCCCAAGCTGTATATCCACGAGCCTCAAATGTAGAACGAATACCTCCAGAAGGGAAGCTTGATGCATCAGATTCACCAACTACAAGGTTTTTGCCACTAAATGACATAATGGCACCGCTTTTGCCGTCTGGCTCAAGGAATGAATCGTGCTTTTCTGCTGTTCCACTTGTTAATGGCTGAAACCAGTGCGTATAGTGTGTTGCTCCACGTTCAATAGCCCATTCCTTCATCGCATGTGCAACATCACCTGCTATTGTTGGGTCAAGAGGCGTTCCATTGTTTATTGTTGCAATAAGCTGCTCAGCAATTCCCTTAGATAGATATTGGCGAATTGCTGTCTCATTGAAAACATCACATCCATAGAAATCAATATTCGCAGGCGAAAGCTCAATTTTTTGTAATGCAGGCTTATCACCAATTTTTACTAAAGCATCAAATCTATTAGAATTACACATAATTACCTCTATTTAAAACAGCTTAATGCTAAATCAATATGTTGTCTATTAGCTCTTTTTCTCGTCTCTGCCAAGCATTCTACTTGCTACTACAGCAAGAATAGTGATCAAAATCAATATGGTTGATAGGGCATTGATGATTGGAAGCTTTGGGCTACGCTTAATCATGCCATATACCTTTACAGGGAGAGTATCGCTTCCAGGACCAGCAACAAAGAAGGTTATAACAAAATCATCAATTGATAGCGTAAACGCAAGCAAACCACCGGCAACAATACCAGGAAGAAGATTTGGGAATTGCACCTTCCAAAAGGTTTGCCATGGATTTGCACCTAAATCCTGTGCAGCCTCTAAAATGCTATTGTCAAAGTCCTGTAAGCGCCCTAATACAGCCATTGCCACATAGCTAATACAAAATGTTGTATGTGCTAAATAAACTGTAAATAAGGATTGCTTTAAGCCAATTGCAACAAAGAATAATAATATGCTGATACCCATCAAAATATCTGGCAATACTAGATGTGTATAAATTAGACCGTAGTGAGCATTTTGAATCATTCCCTTCCACTTGTTGATAGCAAGTGCTGCTGTTGTGCCCAAAATTACAGCGGAGAGGGTAGATGTAAGAGCAATTTTAACAGTGTTGCCCATTGCATGCCAAATTTCCCTGTCCCTAAATAGCTCTTCATACCAATGAAGGGTAAATCCATCCCAAGAGCCACAATACTTATCTGCATTAAATGAATTTACAACTAGGATTATGATTGGCAAATAAAAGAATATAATTACTGCCCAAAGGACAACCTTGGAGTGATTTTGCATTCGCTTCATTTTCTAACCCCTCCTTTGCTTTTGTTGCGTTTGTTTTCCTCTGTGATTGCTGCCTCAACAGCCTCTGTTTCAGTAATGTTAATGTTACGCCTACGAATAAAACACCATGCAATAAATGGAGGAACTAATACACCTAAAAAGAGCAGGGCAGACAATGCACTTGCATGAGGTAGGTTTCTATCAGGAATTGCTCTCTGATAAATCTTTGAACCAACCATCTCGCTGTCTGTTCCACCGACAATATCAGGAACAACGTAGGAACCTAGAGCAGGGATAAGCACCATCAATGTGGCAGAGTATATACCTGCCTTGATGCCAGGTACAAATATCTGTATGAAGGCTCGCAATGGTGTAGAACCCAAATCAAGAGCTGCTTCAATCAGACTAAAGTCAAACTTCTCTGCCGCTGCATATAATGGCAAGATTGCAAATGGAAGATAGGTGTATATCATAACAACAAGCACCGCCCCAGAATTATAAAGGAGCTGCTCTGTCGGTTGAATAAAACCAAGTGTTATAAATAATTTACTAATCAATCCCTCTGGATGAAGTAATGTTTTCCATGCAAAAACGCGCACAAGAAAACTCGTCCAAAATGGAAGAATAATTAGTCCTACCAAAAAATGGCGAATCTTTTTTGAAGCCCTAGCTATTGCAAAAGCACATGGCACAGAAATCACAATACATAGAAATGTTGCAACAACACTTAACCAAATCGTTCTCCAAACAATTTCTGGGTAGCTTGGATTTGATATTGTTTGCCATGTATGTAATGTCCATGTATCGCCAATTCCTCCACCAGGTGCAGTAGAGCGAAAAGATAGTGCAAATATTAGCACTGTTGGAATAAGGAAGAAAATAACCATCCATAAAAATGAAGGAGCAGTTACAATCAACTCATTCAAGTGGTGCTTAATTCTTTGCATAAAACCACGCTTAGGTGGTGTGATGCTAGAACTATTTGTCATTTGTGTCGGCATCTTTTGCAGCCTCCTCTGCGTTTGAGGCCTCTTCGGCTTTTGCCTCTTCAGCATCTGAGTCAACATTTTCCTCTATCTCTTCGTCCATATCACCGATGTTTTCTGGAGGAAGTATGAGTAAGTCTTCGTCTGTCTCTCTATATTGCTCCAGCATATAGCCATCATCTGCATGCCAAGAAAGCCAAACCTCATCGCCCCATTTAATAGGACGCTGGTCTAATAAGAAACGATTGTGTGATTGGAAAACAGATATCCTATATTCTCCAATTCGCACCCAAAATCTTGTGTGCGAACCTTGATACACAACATCCTCTGCCTTTACCCTGAAAATATTCAATTTTCCATCAGGATTATCTGGATGTTCATGTGAAATTCGCATTTTCTCTGGACGCACACTTAAGTGAACAGGACTTCCACGACGAATCTTTTTGTCATTAAAGCAAATAATTGGCTCAAAATCAGTGAACTTAAGGCGTGAATACTCTTTGTCGATTGCCTGATCAACAACTCCGTCAAAGAAATTGGTGTCACCAATAAATGCTGCAACGAATGATGAACGTGGAGATTCATAGATTTTTGCAGGGTTATCAATCTGCTCAATCTTTCCTTTGTTCATAACCGCAATGCGATCGCTTAAGGACATTGCTTCACCTTGATCGTGTGTAACATAAAGGAATGTAATGCCAACCTCATCATGAATCAAATCTAGCTCGATTTGCATGTGCTGGCGCAGCTTCAAGTCAAGTGCTGCAAGTGGTTCATCAAGCAAAAGAACTTGTGGCTTGTTTATCAATGCTCGCGCAATGGCTACACGCTGCTTTTGTCCTCCAGAAATCTGAGAAGGACGCTTAAACTCATGGTCTCCCATTTGAATAAGATCTAGCATAGCATCAACCTCGCGCTCTATCTCCTTCTTTGGGCGTCCTGCTAATTTTAGCCCAAACCCGATATTTTCACGAAGATTCAAATGTGGGAATAGTGCATAGTTTTGAAAAACTGTATTTACTTTGCGCTTGTTCGGTGGTAAATCTGTTATATCTTTACCATCCAAAATAATTCTACCAGTGTCTGGTTTTTCAAAGCCAGCAAGCATTCTTAATAAAGTGGTCTTGCCACAACCACTAGGACCAAGTAGTGAGAAAAATTCACCTTTTTCTACACCTACAGTAACATTATCGACGGCAGTAAGGTTGCCGAATCGCTTAGTTATACCATCAAACAATAGGAAGTCAGACACTCTAATCACTTCTCCGTATTGTACCGAATTTTTATTCGGAGTTTGTTAAAAAAACATCCCGTGAGTAAACCTTACACACGGGCCGAGATGGTCGGGGCATCGAGATTTGAACTCGAGACCTCTTGAACCCCATTCAAGCGCGCTACCAGTCTGCGCTATGCCCCGCTTTTATGGAAGTTTTTATTTTATAAAAACATGTGATTTATAAAACGCATTTAGAGTACCAAATTAAGCCTGTAAATGTCAATCTCGAGTTTGATTTTTTTTGTGTTTTTTACCAGTATTTCCTTGATAAAACTGAATGTCACAATATTTGCTTAATTTTGGCAAATTTATAAGAGTTATGCATGCACCTCTAATAGATTTTTTTTAGCGTATTGCATAACTCAAATTTGGTATTTATTAGCCCAATTTAACTCTATTGATATACTCTTACATAATCAATTTCGTAGCGAGCTGGGAATATTCCTTCATCAATGCCTTGTTGGCCACCCCAATCGCCTCCAATTGCAAGGTTTAATAATAAATACATCTCCTTGTCAAATGGATATGGCTCCATATCTATTTCTTTGCCTCGTACAAAGTCTGCAACTAACGTGTTATCAATGAAATAACGTATTCCAGTCTCATCCCATTCAATAGCAAAAACAGCGAGACGTTCCTCTGGGATTGTTGTGGTAAAGTTTTTACCACCTGTTCTTGTGTATTTGCCATTTTTTGTGCCATGCAATGTAAAATGAAATACTCCTGGTTGATAGCCAACGTATTCCATAATGTCAATTTCACCGCATCTTGGCCAACCAACATTATTAATGTCTGTTCCCATCATCCAAATTGCTGGCCATGTTCCTTTTCCCATAGGAACCTTGGCCTTTATTTCAAAGCGACCATATTTCCAAGCTGCCTTGCCAAGGGTTGTAATCTCTGCTGAGGTGCATTTTGCTATGCCTTTGCCATAATCATAATCTTCACGATGTGCCTCTATGATTAGCTTGCTGTCTTCTATGCGGAGATTCTTCTTGCGATTTTTTGTATAGTATTGATGCTCATGATTTCTAATGTAGCCTGTATCATAGCCCCATTTGCTCTCATCAAGCTCTGATCCATCAAATTCATCATGCCATACTAGCTTTAAGGTTTTCCCTTTTGATGTTGTAATAGTCTCATTTTGCATAGTTTGCCCCCTTGCATTTATAAAAGCAAAAGCGATTCCAAGCATCAATAGACGCTTAAAATAATTTAGTGTATTCACACCAAACACAATCGTATTATTCTTCAATTTCGCCACGTTTTTTGCGCTCAAAGTAATCGCGTGTTTCCTTAACGATAACTCCAGATAAAGCAAATAAAGCAATCATATTTGGAAGTGCCATGATACCATTGAAGATATCAGCAATAATCCAAACAGCTGAAATTGTCATGTATGGACCAATAAATACAGCTATAATGTATAACCAACGGAAGGCAATAACTGGCTTCATTTTGCCCTTTGTTAGGTATTCAAGGCAGCGCTCACTATAGTAGTTCCAGCCAAGAATTGTTGTAAAACCAAAAAGAATCATACAAATTGCAACGATTGTGTCTGTCAATGTCTTGCTAATGAATGGAAGACCAACATTGAAGGCATACATTGTTGCTTCAGCGCCCTGACCACATTCTCCATTATATGCTCCTGTCATTACAAGTGCAAGACCTGTCATAGAGCAAACTATGATTGTATCAAGGAATGTGCCTGTCATAGAAACAAGGCCTTGGCGTACTGGCTCATTTGTCTGAGCTGCTGCAGCTGCGATAGGTGCAGAACCCAAGCCAGCCTCGTTAGAGAAGATACCACGAGCAACACCCTTTTGCATTGCAACCATCATTGCTCCAAGCATACCACCAGCTGCTGCATCAAGACCAAATGCTGATCTAAAAATTAAAACAAAGGCATCGTCGATCTTTGTTACGTTTGTAACAATTAGTAGCAATGAAATTGCAAGATAAACAACAACCATAAAAGGAATAACCTTTTCTGAAACCTTGCCGATTCTTTGAATGCCACCAATAACAACTAAACCAACTAATAATGCAATAACAACACTTGAAACAACAGTTACTAATGTATATTCTGTACCCAAGAAGGAAATTTTTGCAATGTCTGATCCAGCAAAGATTGTTTTGTATGCTGTATTAACTGCTGTGTTGATAGAGTTAACCTGGGTAAATGTTCCAATACCAAATAAACCTACTAGTACACCTGCAAAAGCAAAGAACTTTGCTAGCCAAATCCATTTAGGTCCCATTCCGCGTTCAATGTAATAGAATGGACCACCGAGCACATGGTTTGTTTTTGGATCATGTGTGCGATACTTGATAGCAAGAAGTCCTTCTGAATATTTTGTTGCCATTCCTAATAGAGCTGCTAACCACATCCAGAACAAAGCACCTGGACCACCAGTAATAACAGCTGTTGCCACACCAACAATGTTACCTGTACCAATTGTGGCTGAAAGGGCAGTGCAAAGAGCTGCAAAGCTTGTAACCTCGCCTTTTCCTTGTTTCTCATTCTTTAGCATATACTTCATTGCCAAAGGTAAACGAATGAATTGCATTCCTCCAAGACGGATAGTTAGGAAGAGACCTCCAAGAATAATAAGCAAAATCAATGGGGTACCCCAAACAAAACTATCGATAATATCTAATACCTTTGTAATATGCTCTAATGGTGTCATTTTTATATTGCCCTTTTAAAATATGGTAAAATTAATAATATTCTTACCAAATGCTCATTTATCACTACAAATAAGTTAAAATAGCGTAAGTTTATCATAAAATCTCACTTTTGTGTAGTGGTATTTAGAAAATTGCAAAAATAAATTGATAATGTGTTGACGGAGGCTGCCACGTAGGCGATGCACGATGAATTTTTTTTTATTAGAGGAGGGTTGATAGTATGATAGTATGCTAGTTTGATAGTGAAGAGGAGGGTGGCAGAGCCGCCCGGTGTTGCTGGGGCTCAAGGTGGCAAGGCGCTATACCTTTGCCTCCTTGAGCCTTCCCACCAGCGTCACGTGCATCACGCAAGTCCTGCGGTCTCTGCTACAAAAAAAATAAAGCATGTGCTTAAAGTAGTATTAAGCACACGCTTTATTTGAACTATTCGCTATTTATAAAAAAGTTGCCCATCATTGAAAGATGAGCAACTTTTGTTGGCTAATTAAAGAAGCTCGCCACGGTCTCTACGTTCGAAGTAACTACGTGTTTCCTTTGCAACTACACCTGAAAGAATAATTAGGGATAGACAGTTAGGAATTGCCATCAAGCCATTTGTAATATCGGCAATTGTAAATACCTCTTCTACAGTGAAGTAAGGTCCAACTGCAATCATCAAGATATAAAGAACTCTATAGCCCATTACAAACTTCATTCTGCCATTTGTTAGATATTCAAGGCATTTCTCAGAATAATAATCCCAACCAAGAATTGTTGTAAATGCGAAGAATGCAAGACATACCATTAGTAGGAACTGAACAGATACGCCATCACCACCCAAGTCAAAGGAAAGAGATCTTGAGGTTAGCTCAACACCTGTGATTCCGTTAGCTGTGAACTCAGGGTTGCACATAGCAATAACAATAGCTAAACCAGTCATTGTACAAACAATAAGTGTATCAATAACTGTACCTGTCATATTTACAAGACCCTGCTCAACAGGCTCCTTTGTCTGAACAGGTGCTGCAGCGATAGGTGCAGAGCCCAAGCCTGCCTCATTAGAGAAAATACCACGAGCAATACCTTTCTGCATTGAGTCCATAACCTGCTTTAGTACAAAGCCAGCAACACCGCCAGCTGCAGCTTCATAGCCAAATGCTGATTTGAAAATCAAAGCAAATGCAGCAGGAACCTTTGTTGCGTTCATAATAATAACAGAAAGACCAAGGAATACATAAATGATTGCCATTGCTGGAACAACCTTTTCTGCAACCTTAGAAATGCGCTTCAATCCACCGATGATAACGAGTGCTGCACAAATTGTGACAATAGCACCACCGATTACTGTAGCCCATGTATATTCGTTACCAAATAGTGCAAAAGCTGTTTCTGTCTTAAATGCCATATTAACAGCAGATGTAATACCGTTAATCTGTGTTGTTGTACCGATACCAAGCAATGCACCAGCAACACCAAATGTTGCAAACAATACAGCTAGCCATTTCCATTTTGCACCCATACCTTTTTCAATTGTATAGAATGGACCACCCAAAACGGATCCGTCTGGCTTAATCTCGCGGTATTTAATTGCAAGCATACATTCAGCATATTTTGTTGCTGTACCTACGATTGCTGCAAACCACATCCAGAACAATGCACCAGGACCACCTGCTGCAATAGCTGTTGCTACACCAACAATGTTACCAGTACCAATTGTTGCGGAGAGGGCAGTGCAGAGAGCGGAGAAGCCAGATAATTCACCAGCACCACTTGTGCTCTTGAAAATCTGCTTAAAAGCAATCGTTAGCTTTGTGAATTGAATGCCGCGTGTGCGGATAGTTAGAAGTATGCCAGTTGCGAGAATTAAAATAATCGTTGGCAAACCCCAAACTAGATCATCGATTTTAACTAGTATGTCGTTCATTTTTATTTGTTACTTTCTAATTATGTAGTTGTTTTATTTGTGTAAATAAGAGTTGTTTCCCTCTTCATATATTTTTGGGGAGGATTATTGTATCACTACCTCAATTGGGTGTGATGACTTTATATTGATAATTGGTTTCTCATCTGCAGAGCTACGGGCTTCGCAGATTAAAGAAACCTGATTTCCGTCTGGAAGCGTTAGGTTTTCAATACCATGACGCTCCAAAAGCCTTACTCTCCAAACGATTTTGTTTGGAGTAATGGTGATGCCGAATACATCTCTAATTAGCATAGCAATCGGTGTCACACCTGAAAAACCAACAAAATTATCGCGAACTGGACTTCCATACAATTTGCCGAAAGAAATAATTTCTGGGTCATAGCTTTCCCAAATTGTATTGGTGTCCTTCCAAATTTGTGCTATAGCACATACATGACGCTTTGCTAGCTCATGTGCTTCATCAAAGTATCCGTTTGCACGTAAACCGCTAACAACTGCCCATTCTGTTATGCACCACACACCACCGCGCCAGTAATTACCACCATCAGGTTCGTAACCATTTTCATCCTTTGCAAGAGAACGAGTTCCGCATGGAGCTGCAAATGTATCTGGGTTTCTTAGAGATGCAATAAGTCTTGCAGCACGTTCAGGGGATGCGATTCCTGCAAGTAATGCCCAAAAGCCGCCAATGTGCTTTACAAATGTATGGTTGCCATTCTGATCAAGATCGTGGTAATGTCCTGTTTCCTCATTCCACATCTTTTCATTTGCAATCTTGGTTAGATGCTCAATTTCATTTGCAAGGTCTTCATCGCGGGCAATCCCTGCTGCATCAGCTATTTCATTTAAGCACTTTGCATTAAAAATTTGCTGTAGGGTAACGTCAACCCAAGAAATAAATCCATGGTGAAATTCTGCTGAATGCTTGCTTGTGTCATAGCGAGGAATATTGTCCATGCCACAGCCCCAGCCGGAGCTCATGTAGGTTCCATCCTTCCATGTGCGATGCTCGCGTAGCCAGTTATGGTATGCTAGAAGCACAGGATATACTCGCTCCAAACGTGATTTGTCTCCAGAATAGCGATACCATTCAAGCTCTGCCCATGCAAAAATGTTTCCTCCAACAGCTGATAGGTCTGTATGTGCAAATTGACTTCTGCCATCATAAATACCAAGCTGGCGTGGAATAAAGCCATCTATATCTTGAGCAGCATAGAAGTTCTCGAGCTGACGTATAAAAGGGAATATGCTTGAAGCATATTGACCGAACATTGTGATGAAGCATGATCCCCAAATGAATACACTGCTTCCAAATGGTGTATAAACATAATTTCGTTTAAAATTAGTTCCTTTTTCTGGGCGGTGGAGTTTTTCTCCAACCATGCGCCATGAATCAGCAAAAGCACCTTCTACTTCAGTGTGTCCATCCCAAATTACGCGAGGTACATCGTTTTTCCAAAGCTCTGGACCTGGTAGCTCTTTGTCCTCAACTTCCTGCTTTACAAAAGTATTTTCATCGAACAAAGGAGTTTTGCATGGTGTCATAAAATAATATGAACCACGGTTGCATACATCATCGTCCAACTTATCTAATTGCTCTCTCTTTATATCTCGCTCGGTTTTATCAGCCATAAGGAATTCTCGCTTTCTTATTTCAGAAACATTTTGCTACCATGCTGCCTACAAAATAATAAAAATTAGCAGGTCTTTGCTAGTCCTGTAACCTTTAGTGTAAATTTGTGACCGACAAATGGAGTATTATGGGATTTTGAAGCAATATCTTTTTCTTCAAAAGTCCATTCTTCTTCTTTAAGAAAAACGACAGTTGTTTCTTTTTTTTCAAAGAGTGATGGGATTGATATATTTAGAAGTTCTGCTGGGCGTGTTGTCCATGCTTTGCACCATTCAATAGGGCTCATCCCAGCTTCTGTAACCATTGCGGTCCAGCTTGCAGGTGCAGCAGTTTCTAGCCCAATTATGCCAAACATAGCTTTAGCAAAGCCACCTTCTTTTTTCTTTGCTGAATGTGGAGCATGGTCAGTGGCAAAGCAACAAATTGTTCCGTCAAGCACTGCCTTACGTAGTGCTTGAACGTCGCTCTCTAATCCCAAAGGAGGGTTCATTTTCCAATTTGAAGCTGTGGAGCTAGGGATTTGTTCTGCAGCAAGCATAAGGTGATGCGGTGTTGCTTCTGCAGAAATGCGAACGCCTTCTGCCTGAGCTTCTGCAATGATTCGTGCAGCCTCTGCACAGGAAAGATGCTGGATGTGCATCCTGCAGCCTGTCTTGCGAGCCACCTCAATATCGCGCTTTACAGCTTCTACTTCAGCAGCATCTGGAAAAATCTTTTCCCCTATGCTGGCTTCACATTCGCGCATTACGCCACCATTAGCTATTGATGGAACAACTGCATGGTCCATAATAACCTTATTAAGCTCTTTGCAGGCTTTTGCCACTTGAAGCATTGCTTCATCAGGTGCTACAAAATTTCCGTCATCAGTAAATGCGATTGCAGATGGAAGCTCTGCTGGAGCAACCGCTTCCTTTCCTGCTCGCCCCTTTGTGCAGCATGCTGTAGGATATAGCTTTACAAGCCCTTCTGAGTATTTTTCTGCTTCCTCAATTTGAAAGCGAAGAATAGCCTCATTGTCAGCAGCAGGAGTTATGTTAGGCATTGTTGTGACAATGCTAAAGCCACCAGCGATTGCTGCAGCCATACCAGTTTGAATAGTTTCTGAATCTGTTGCACCAGGCTCTCTAAAATGTGTGTGAATATCCACTAGTCCAGGCATAACGATGTAGCCAGTGCCATCAAGCGAGCCGTCAGGTAGCTGTGGCAGGGTCGGCACACGAGAGCCTTCTATATTAAGCTCACCAATGCAATCCTTATTTGTGGCAGGGTCTAATATGCGTAGATTCTTAATAAGCATCTTTTTTACTCTCTAAAATTATTTCTTTTCAGGAGGCATGCAACCCTCAGTGTGTGAACAGCAGTGGCAGCCATGTGGACATTCATGAGGCATAGAAACATCCTCGCCATTCCAGCAGAAGGTGCAAATGCCCTTTAGGCCAAGCGCCTTCTTAAAATCATCCAAGCGCTGGAAGGCAAGTGAGTCAAGCTTGAACTGCTCGCACAAAATATCAACCATGTTTTTGTATGGAGCACCATCAGGATCGCGATATTTTGAGATGTCTGCATTATCTCCTTCAAGCTGCTTTATAACGCGACGTGTGGCAAGGTCAAGCACAGATCTTGATGATGAGAAATTTAAGAATTTGCATGGATAGAGTAGAGGAGGACAAGCAATACGCATATGTACCTCACGAGCCTCTGCTTTGCGAATGATTGCCATTTGATCCATAAGCTGTGTGCCACGCACAATTGAGTCGTCACAAAAGATGATGCTCTTATCTTTTATTAGCTCTTTAATTGCTAGTAGCTTCATCTTTGCAATGTGCTTACGCATTGACTGGCGTGTAGGAGTAAAGCTGCGAGCCCACGTTGGTGTGTATTTGATAAATGGTCTAGCATAGCGAATCTTTGATTGGTCAGCGAAGCCTAGTGCATGGCTTACGCCTGAATCTGGAATGCCCGCGACTATATCTGCAGGAACACATGATGCCTCTGCAAGCTGTGCACCATTGCGGTAGCGACTCTCTTCAACATTTATGCCTTCGTATGTTGATGCAGGGAAGCCATAATAAACATAGAAGAAGGAGCAAATTGCCATCTTTTCATACTGTGGCTCAGCAAGTGTTGTGCAGTTATTATTTGAAAGACAAACGATTTCTCCTGGACCTAAGTCTTTTACATGCTCATAGCCAAGAGTTAGAAATGCGGACGACTCTATTGTTACGGCATAAGAATCGTCTTTCTTGCCGATTATTACTGGTGTTCTACCATAGTAATCGCGGGCAGCATAAATCTCGCCTTTATCGGTCAAAATCAAGAGAGAGCAGGAGCCCTTGATACGCTTCTGAACATTTTTGATGCCCTCTACAAAAGAATCTTGGCTATTGATTAATGCACCTACAACCTCTGTTGGTGTTATTTCTCCTGATTGCATTGCTGCAAAATGGTAGGTATTGTCAGAAAGAAATTCCTTGATGATTTCATCTAGGTTTGTTATCAAACCAACGGTCATTAATGCAAATTTGCCGAGATGAGAGTAAAATAAAAGTGGCTGGTCATCAGTGTCGCTAATAGAACCAATTCCGGATTTAAGCTTGTCGTTAGTTAAGCAATTTGCAAAATCGTTTTCGAAACGAGTGCGAAAAGGAGAGTTTGAAATATCGTGAATATATCGGATGAATTTTTCACCATCCCAGAATGCCATACCACCACGATGTGTACCTAAATGAGAATGATAATCTGTACCGTAAAACACATCGGCAACGCAATTTGAGTTTGAAGTTGAACCAAAGAAGCCACCCATAAAATTACTCCGAAAAAGAAAATATCGTTAAAAAAAGAGTTCTAATATAATACTAAAATCGGGTAGCATTGTAAAATATAAAAGGAAATTTTATAAAAAATTCTACCATATTTGTATAATCAAACCGTACAATAATTCATTAAAAGTACGAAGAAGGGACGCAGAGAACTATTTGTCGCTTGTGCTCAAGCCTCCGGCGAAACACGGACATGGGGTTACGCGCAGAGTACGCGAGTGCACTCTCGTACAACAACAGGATGCTTAAGATTTGTCAGGATGCTCAGGATGCTTGTGTTGTGCACACCTCAACACAATCCTGCACATCATGCAAAATCGTGTAATCCTGTTACAGTGCGAGAGCTCACCCACACACGAAAAAGCTATTTTGTCGCTTGCGCTCAAGCCTTCGGCGAAACACGGAGCACACGTAGTGTGGTTTTCTGGAGGAACGGAGACACGGAGAGTTTTCTGGAAAATATCGGAGAAGTGGGCTTCAGCCCCTTTGCGTGCACAGATTGAAAACACTATGTTTTAAGCGTTTTAACTCTACATTTATATTGACAAAAATCAAAGGATTATGGCAAAATATACCAATATTTTGTGGTGGAAAAATCTTTCCATAATATTATTTAAAAAATAAAGCTAAGTTTTAGGAGAAATAAAATGTCTCGTCGTATATTAATCGCAGGTAACTGGAAAATGAATAAGACCTCAGCAGAGGGTGCAGCACTTGTTAAAGAGCTTAAGGCAGCAATTCCATGCTGCTGTGAGAATGGTCCAGAGGTTCTAGTTTGCCCTCCATTCCTAACAATCCCAGCTGCAGTTGCAGAGGCTAAGGATAGCTGCATTAAAGTAGGTGCACAGAATGTACATTGGGCAGCAAATGGTGCTTATACAGGTGAGTGCTCAACAGCAATGCTAAAGGATGCAGGCTGCACACACGTTATCATCGGTCACAGCGAGCGTCGTCAGTATTTCGGTGAGACAGACGAGACAGTTAATCAGCGCACAAAGGCAGCAGTTGCAGCAGATTTGGTTGCAGTTGTTTGCGTTGGTGAGACACTTGAAGAGCGTGAGAACGGCACAATGAAGCAGGTAATCGACCGTCAGGTTCGCGTTGGTCTAGCTGATATGACAGCAGCTGACATGGAGAAGGTTGTTATTGCTTACGAGCCAGTTTGGGCAATCGGCACAGGTAAGGTTGCAACAGATGAGCAGGCACAGGAAGTACATGCATTTATCCGTGAGGTTCTAGCAGATGTATTTGGTGCAGCTACAGCAGAGGCAACACGCATTCTTTATGGCGGTAGCATGAAGCCAGGTAATGCAGCTGGTCTACTAGCTCAGAAGGATATTGATGGTGGTCTAATCGGTGGTGCAGCTCTTAAGGCAGAGGATTTCTCTGCAATCGTTAAGGCAGCTCTTGCTTAATTTAGATTTATTAGTTATTAATTTTGGTTTTAAGAGGTATTCGTTTTATGACAATCTTATACAACATTCTTGTAGCAGTCGAAGTAATTATCAGCATCATGCTTATTGGTATTGTGCTAATTCAGCGCACTAAGGGTCAGGGAGCTGGTCTAAGCTTCGGTAATGGAGCTGAGGCAATCTTCGGTGCTCAGATGGGTAATGTTCTAACACGTACAACAGTTATTCTTGGCATCTTATTTCTAATCAACACTACTATTCTTGCAATGATTCATCCTGAGTCTTCTGCAACAAAGTCAGCTCTTGATCAAGCTCTTGAAAAACAAGAGAAGGCTAAGGTTGAAGCACCTGCAGCAGTAGATGTTTCCGCAGAGGAAGCACAGGCTCTTCTAGAGACTGCAGCACCTGTAGTTGAGACACCAGCAGCTCCTGCAGTAGAAGCACCAGTTGCACCAGCTGTAGAGACACCAGCAGCTCCTGCAGTAGAAGCACCAGTTGCACCAGCTGTAGAGACACCAGTTGCACCTACAGTTGAAGCTCCAGCAGCACCAGCAGTAGAGACTCCAGTAGCTCCTGCAGTAGAGACTCCAGCAGCTCCAGCAGTTGAGGCTCCAGTTGCACCTGCAGTTGAAGCACCAGCAGCTCCTGCTCCTGCAAAATAATCAATTAATTAGAGATTATTGCTTTAAGTATGTCAAAAAAGACCAAGATTAAATACTTTGCTATTGCGGCAGCCACTATCATTGTGGCTGTCGCAATCTATTGTTTTTCTACTTGTGACGCAAAACCAAATGCTGTTAAGAAAAACAACATTATTCTTATTACCTCAGATGGAACTCTCCCTGTAGAACAAAAACTGTCTGAGTCTTTTGGTTTCTCTTTTTATGATGCACTGGCAACTTCACCTCTTTCTCTTCCTTCTGGTGCTAGCTTAATCACTGGAAAATCACCAAGAGAAACAACTATTCGCGTTAATGGCGTTGGTTCTATACCACAATCAATGCCAACAATCGCCACATATCTTACTAAAAAAGATTATGCTTGTGGTGCGTTCTTCTCTTCACTAATGTTTGCTCAAAGCCATGGATTAACTAATGGCTTCCTAGCATATGATTCAAGCTTTGCGATTTCAAATAATGTTCCACAATTAGTAGCAAATGCTGATTTCGTAATTCCTCGAGCTACAAGCTTTATTACTAGACAAAATTCCGCCGATAAGGATGGATTTGTTTGGATTCATATTTCAGATCCAATGGTTAGTTTGTCCTCTCCAGAAGAGGTTGCACAAACTCTTTTTGATTTTATTGAAAAATACAACACCCCTGATACAACAATTATTTACACACCTCTAGCAAATCCTGTTAAAGAGCCTTTCTCTGCTTTAACTCTTGAGGAGTGCAAGGTTCGCCTTGGCATAAATAAACAAAATTTGATTCCTCAAAATACGATAATTTCTTTGATGGATATTCCTGCAATTATTATCGCATTGCTTGAAGAGAAGGTAATTGTTCCTGAAGTTCTTGCAAAACCAAATGCCGAAGCAATCATGCCTTGGTACGCATTTAATCTTCCTCCAAAACGTATTGGATGGGATGGCGATTGGGGCTTAAGCGAAGTAAAAGCTCAGGTTCTTCCTTCTCGCTTTGAAACTTTTACTATTGCTATGCATGGCATTGTAGGGGAGGGCTTGATTCCTCCATACCCATCAACAAATGTTCTTAACTCAGTAACAAATGAAGCAGCATTTTTCGTAGAGGCTGCTACAGCAAGAACAAATAACATTGAACATTTATCTGCTTTTGTTAAAAAATATCCAACTGTTCCTATGTTCCAGTATTGGCTTGGCGAAGCTTACTATAATTCTGGCGACTTTATGGAGGCATGCAATGCATATGGTAGAGCTTCAAATCTTGGCTATAATATGCTAATTGCAATTTCTCGTCAGTCTCTATGCCATATCAAATTAGGTAATGTACCTGCTGCAATTGAACGAGCAGAAACTGCTTTTATTTTGAATCCAACTGATTTTATCTTGCGCAAGGAGCTTTCTTCATTGCTTTATTCTACTGGTGTTTCAATGTATAAAGCAAAGAATTATCAAACCGCAAGAGAATGCTTAAACCGTGTTATTTGGCTTTCTCCTTCTCAGCTCGATGCTTATATTCAAATGAGTAATATCTATCTCGCAGAGGGAAATACAAATGCAGCAATTAGTGTGTTCAATCAAGCTCTTAAACTAAAACCTGACTACATACCCGCAAAGAAAATTTTGGAAAATCTTAAATAAAGATTTGATTTTAAATATAAAACTAAGGTGAAATTATGGCTGAAGAAAATAATAATTTAGCATCTGAAAATACAAACGAATATCGTGCACAGCGCATTGCAAACCTAAAGGCTCTAGAGGAGCTTGGTTACAACCCATTTGGTGCAGCATATAACCGCACTGGTGATATTAATGCAATTCGTTCTCTTTGGACGTTCCCAATCGAAGCTGCAACCCCAGAAAAACCTCATGCAGAGGGTCCTGCTGAACCAATTTGCGTTAAAGCAGCTGGTAGAATGATGGCTTGCCGTAATATGGGTAAGACAATCTTTGCAGATTTACGTGATGGTACTGGACGCATCCAGCTTTTTGTTAATGGCAAAAATATGCCGGATGGTGCATTTGATGCATTCAAGCTTCTTGACCTAGGCGACCATATTGGTGTAGAGGGCGATCTTTTTGTAACTCGTACTGGTGAGCTATCAGTTCGCGTAACAAATTGGACACTTCTTTCAAAGGCTATTATGCAGCCACCTGAGAAATTCCATGGCTTACAAGATCAAGAGGATCGCTATCGTATGCGTTATCTTGACCTTATGTCAAATGCAGAGTCTCGTGATCGCTTCAATAAGCGTATTGCTATTGTTGCTGAGATTCGCAAGTATTTGACATCTCGTGGCTTCTTAGAGGTTGAAACACCTATGATGCAGCCTCAGCCAGGAGGTGCAGCTGCACGTCCATTTATGACTCACTACAATGCACTTGATTGCACAATGTATATGCGTATTGCTCCAGAGCTATATTTGAAGCGCCTATTGGTAGGTGGCTTTGATAAGGTCTTTGAACTTAATCGCAATTTCCGTAATGAGGGTCTTGATCGCACACATAACCCAGAGTTCACTGTTCTTGAAATCTATGAGGCTTATGGTGACCGCACTTCAATGAAGAACATCATTGAGGGAATGATTCCTCAGGTTTGCGATAATGTTCTTGGCACTCGTAAGGTAAAATATGGCGAGGGTGAGCTTGATTTCACTCCTCCTTATCGCGAGGTTGCATACCATGATTTGGTTCGTGACCGCATGGGTGATGATTGGTTTGAGCTAGATGTTCCTACAGCAAGAGCAAAAGCTGAGGCTGAGGGACTTGATATTGATCCAAGCTGGGGCCATTTGTTAATTACACATGAGGTCTATGATAAGCTTATTGAGAAGACTCTATTCCAGCCAACCTTTGTTACTCGCGTGCCACATGAGTTTGTTCCATTGGCAAAGACATGTCCAGACGATCCAACTCTTGCAGACGTATTTGAGTTTGTTGTTGGTGGTAAGGAGCTTTGCCCAGGCTATACAGAGCAGAATAATCCAATCAATCAGCGTGAGGCATTTGAGGTTCAGGCTGGTGATGAGGTAGAGAAGATTGATGAGGACTTTATCACAGCTCTTGAATACGGTATGCCACCAGCAGGTGGTTTAGGTCTAGGCATTGACCGCTTTGTGATGATGCTTACAGGCACTGAGGTTATCCGCGACGTTATCCTCTTCCCACAGCTTAAGCAAAAATAATGTGCTTAAACTAATAGCTAGATAATAAAAAAGGCTACCTAGAAACAAATGCTTTCTGGTAGCCTTTTTGCTTTCTTTTTTCTCCAGCAAAGAGGGCAGATTATCGCTGACGCTCTTGCCTGCGGCGCAAACACGGAGAAAATGGAGGTAAGGAGACACGGAGAGTATTTGGGGGTTATTGTAATAATTGCTTGCACTTTTCCTCCTTACCTCCGTAAAAATCACACTATGTGTGTCCGTGTTAGGCGTACAATGAGTTAATTTTTCTTGTACATCGTCTCTGCGTCCCACCGGCGTTTCGTGTATGTAAATACTTGAATATCATTGAGTGGTGGTGCGTGCTGGCGATTGTTGGGGAATGCGAGAGGAGGCAAAGTTTGGCACCTTGCCACCTCTCGCCCCAGCAACACCGGGCGGCAAAGCCACCCTCATCTTCCTATCCAAATGTAAAACTACAATGGAACTAATTAGTTTGACAGTTTGATTGTAGGAAGGAGGAGGTTTTTAGATTCAAATTGCGTTTATTTATACAAATTGTTTTTACAAAAGTTTATGAGCTCTTGATTTTTTCTGCTAAAATTTTGTATATTATATAGTAGGAAAGTCATTAAATATATTTGATGCGGAATTGGTGTATGGATAAACGATTTATTATATTTTATTTTGTTGCAATTATTTCTACTAATTTAATTGCTGAAGTAGCTTCTTTTTCTCCGCTTAGTAAGGATTTTATAGAGTGGAGAAATAGAGTAGTGGAGCATAGCGCCTGTTCTATCCAACAGCTTCCTAAATTAAACCTAACCACTGATGCATCCTTAAATATGACAGATGATGAAACTGTTGTATTTGAAGGTAATGGCTACATACCACCTCCATTTGATAAATCACACATTAAAAGTATGTCGAATGCTACTAGGATTCTGAGATTAACAGCAAGTAGCGATGAAGAGCCTCTTCCTGAAAAATATGATTTTAGAGATTATTACAAATCTTCTCATGTTAAAAACCAAGGTAGCCATGGAACTTGCTGGGCACACTCAGCAATTGGGTGCTTGGAGTCTTATATTTCTAAAGAGGAAAATTTATTACGCGATTTTTCTGAAAACCACTTGGTGAATCGAGCTGGCTTTGTATGGGGTTTTGATGATGGTGGTAATGATGATATGGCGACAGCATATTTAGCACGTTGGGAGGGTCCAGTGGCTGAAGAGTCTGATCCATATTTATCAAAGGTCAATAGCACAAATCAGGTACCTATTCGTAATGTCCAACAGGTTGTCATGATACCATCAAAATCAGATTATCTAGATCATGATTTTATCAAAAAAGCATTACTGAAATTTGGTACATTAAGCTCTGCTATGTATTATAACTCTGCTTATTATAAGTCCTCCACAGATGCCCATTATTATCATACCACAGACACACCAGAATATAGTAATCATGCAATTTTGGTGGTAGGGTGGGATGACAATTTTCCTTCCAACAGCTTCAAAACTGTTGCTCCAGGTAATGGTGCATATATTGTAAAAAACAGCTATGGATCTAGCTTCGGTATTGACGGCTATTTTTATGTATCATATTATGATGACACTTTATTTTTTGAAGGAGCGACAGCATTTATTGCACCTGAGCCAGTAAACAAGCTTGGAAGGATATACGATTATACACCTTATGGTATTGTATCAAGTTTGGGTTATAAAAAATCACTTGCTTTATGTGGTACAATGTTTACGGCAGACGACGACGATGAATTGGCGGCTTCAAGCATTTATTTCCTTGCACCTAATATTAGCTACACAATGAGTGTTTACACCAATTGTTCGGACAATACAAACCCAGAAAGTGGTAAACTTGCTTATTCAAAATCTGGCATTTCAGAATATGCTGGATATGAGACAATATATTTTGACAATACAGTAAATATAGTAAAAGGCAGCCGGTTTTCAATTGTATTTTCGCTTGATTCACCTGATTATTATTATCCAATACCAGTTGAACAGAATGTTGATGGATATTTAACAAATGCAGTTTCAGCTTCTGCTCAAAGTTTCATACGTGGAGGTAATAATTGGTGGTTTTCTTGGACAGATTTATATAATGAATATGGGGACGAAGGAGTTGATGTTTGTATTAAAGCTTTCACAAAGGCAAAGGCGACGGAGACATCAGAGGTACGTGTCCCATATGAATG
The DNA here is from genome assembly GCA_017481725.1 of Kiritimatiellia bacterium. Lineage (GTDB taxonomy): Bacteria > Verrucomicrobiota > Kiritimatiellia > RFP12 > UBA3636 > RGIG990. The sequence continues at coordinate 34,065 of JAFUOX010000099.1, forward strand.
GTTAGACCAATATCCAGAGATAATATCTGCAGCTGCAGGCGATTATGAGGCAGCAGCAAATTCAGTAGCAGCAAATGGATTGTATGTTTATGAGAATTATTTAGTTGGATTAGATCCTACAGCAGCTGATAGCAAATTTACAGCAGATATTGTATTTACAAATGACGTACCACAAATTCTTTGGGAGCCAAGATTAAATCCAAAGGTTGGTCAGCGACAAGGGATACGTTGGTATACAGTATATGGCAAGAAGCATTTAGATGATGAAGCATGGGAAATTGTTGATCGTGGGCACGAGGATGAATACAATTTCTTCAAGGTAGGCGTAGAATTGCCATAGAAACAAAGAAAATTGTTATTTTAAAACTATTGCACAATATTGAGAAAAACCATATCTCTATGCAACATAATATATATTATGCGACGTTGTGTGTATAAGCTAATATCACTCTTTTTCAATAATAATGCTATTCCTTAGTGAACCTTCTTCAATTTCGATGCTACGTTCTTGACTACCTTCCAGTGTCCAGACTTATCAGAACCAACTCTAACTATTAAACCATTATTCTTTAGCTTCGTTAAAATTCGCTCAGCCTGTCTTGTAGATATTGAATATGTTTCTGCAATGCGTAATGCTGTTAATGTGTTATCTATACGCAATAATTCTAACAAATCTAGATCTCTTGCGGATAATTTTACACCGACACTTACACCGACATTTACACCGACATTTTTCGTGGTTGCTTGCTTTGCTTCTAATATAGTTTCTTTAATTCTTTCAAGCATAAATTCAATAAAAGGAAAACAATCGCCTATCAATGACGAGCGCCTTAATGCGAGATAATATCCGTTTTGGTTTTGCCAAACTATATTCTCAATTGGTAATGTATAGAAGATTTTTTTCCATTTACCTAATATAGATGTTTGCAAATATCTCCCTACTCTACCATTGCCATCAATAAATGGGTGGATAAACTCAAATTCATAATGAAATATACAACTTTTAATAAGTGGATGTTCATCTGTTCGGTTTAGCCATTTGACAAGATCTTTAATTAAAGTTGGAACAAGAGAAGAAGGTGGAGGCATATGAATCACATTACCAGAAGCATCAATCACTCCGACTTGTTTCGTACGAAATGTACCTGATTCCTCAACGAGGTTTTCCATCATAATTTTATGAATATGTAATATGTTGTTAACCTTGGTGGGATCGATTTTTTGTATTTGTTCATATGCAGATGCTGCACCTAATACTTCGTCTATTTCCTTTTTAGGAGCAATTACCTTTTTCCCATCAAGAATTGCAGTGATTTGCTCCTCAGTCAAAGTATTGCCTTCTATTGCAGTAGAGCCTTGTATTGTTTTTATGAGATTTGTTTTTCTAAGATGCAAATCTTGAATATCAATATTGCTCAAACCAATACCTTCAATTAATGCAGAAATTTCAGCAATAAGATTTATTGCTTTTGCACTAATTGTATATGTTGGTTTGTATGATTCTTTGGTACGCATAAATTTTCCATCTATTGTTCCTTATATTGTATCAATTAATTTTGAAACAAACAACCACAATTCTAAAATAGTAATAAATAAAATAGGGGGCAACATCGCTGTTGCCCCCATAATGTTTGTTTGTTTGTTTGTTTTG
>JAFUOX010000100.1 GCA_017481725.1 Kiritimatiellia bacterium
GCCAGACCGACAATGCGATGGCTTGCTATTCTCCACTATATTTGTTGGCTTATTCTCCTAATATAGAAATAGAGTCTGCAACACACATTGATGCTGACAATTCTCAATGGGAGGTTGTAAATATCACAGAAGAATGTGTGGCTAAATTCTCCATTGATAGAAAGGAACGCCCTTGCAAGGCTGCTCTCTACCAAGAAGAAGCTTGCGCAGAATATTCTGTTGATGTAGATAAATTGCAAATCAAATCAGCCAATGAGTTGATTTATATCAATAATCCTGGTATCTACCCATTACCAGAAGTCAATCCAATTGCTTTGTCGCAGCCAGTAATCCAAACAAGGATGATGAGATTTGCCTCTCCAAGTTCTGCCTCTAACTCTAGTAGCCATTATTTAGTATGTCTAAATCCAATAATTTCCTATGGTGGTGGTCATCACACTGATGGATATGGTGTTTATTATAATTACGCTACTGATGAATATACCGAAACTTATGAGTATCCTCTAGATTCGGAATGCTTGTGGCGTTCATGGCATGTTAACCCAACAAATGGATACTCTTGTAGGTGTGAACCAAAAATCATAATAAGTGCTGACATTGAGCAGTATCCTGATATTACAACAAATATCGTAGCAGACTACGAAACCGCAACTGGAACATTATCTATTGGTGGCGTCGATGTGTGGACAGACACAGCAACACATAACATATCAATATATGGAAATGGTAGCCGTCATTATCTTTCAGACAACGATTGTGATAGCTGTAGTTCTTGTGAGACAGGTGATTGTGAAGGCTTGGAAGGTGCAGATTTAGGTTCCGTTAAATTCCGTATTCCTCTAGGCTTCCCAAATGAAGGGCTAATTAGTGGCTTTGCATGGTTTTTAACAGATGTGCCAATGGGTATTGGAATAAATACTCTTCAAGTAAAAGCACGCAATGATGCTACTATAACAGACACAACAGCTAATGGTATTCGAACTATTACTTGCTCTGATAGAAGAGGTAGAACTTTAATAATTCAAGAAATTGAAAATGGCATAGAGGTTGTCGTAAAAGAAACTTCGACAGGCAAGCTAGAACATACATGGCAAATATTTAATGAAAATGGTTTCCTATCAAGAATTAGACTAAAGAAAATTAGTCGTCTAAACAACATAATGAGTGATGACACCTATTTATGTTATGATTATTTTGGATCTTCTTCTGAATGGAGTAAATTTGATAACATTACTCAAGTTTGGGAAGACTCATATTGTGAAGAAAGTGAATACACAAATGGGCTAAAGATTGCATATAGCTATATCTCTGACAATGATGGCAATACCATTTCAATGACAGAAACTCATTCGGAACGATTTGGTTCTTTCGACAATGCGGTTATGCGAGAAACATACCATAGAGAATTGAATTGGGATGGTTCACCAAAGGAGTCGTTTGCATCATACTATATAGACAACGAGAATCCTTTAAGAAATGGTTGCTTACGCCTTGAATGGGGCAATAATCGTGATTGGCAATTCTTTGCTTATGATACAGAAGGTAGGACTATTTTAACATTAGAACAAGAAGATGGTTCGATGTGCCCAACAAATGAACTTAATGCTATTGAGGCAAATGTTTTTGACAATGCAGATATTACAAACTGGGCATTAAGAAATAGTTTTGATTCAATTGCTACAGTCTATGATTACACACCATTGAATGGCGATGATGCTGATTTTAACGATTCATTTAAAGCACGAACAATCTCACGATATAGATATAGAACACTTATTGGCAGAACATGGAAAAAATATTCTCGAGGTGTTGTTGGTGGTCTAGCAACCATAACCACAGAAACAATTACTGCTGGCGCTCAAGGAGCAAAGGTATCAGATGCTCGTAATTCACACTACATAGAAACTTGTTATGACAATGAAGCAGAAGGAATGCCACTTATACTAGCTGGCAAGCCAATAATTACTACTGACGAGGATGGCATTACAACAAGCTATAGTTACTCTATAGCAAATGGGATTCTAACAACAACAAAACGCACATTTAAGGATGGCTTTGAAGCACCAACAATGACTATTGCCGAAAGTTGTGCTACCTATGGCAATGTTATTAGAGAATGGAGTGTTCATGTTGATTCAGGCATTAGTTTTGATGAAACTCGTTACCTTTACGATAATAAAAACCGACTTGTTTCTACAATTTATCCAGATGGCACATTCTCAACAAACGCCTACTCATGCTGCCGTTTGCTTTACACCATCGACAGAAGCGGACGCAAGACACTTCGAAGTGCGCTAACAGGACAAGATCACCTTTATTATGCAGAGGAAGAAGTTTCTCTTGCAGATTTACCGCAAGATAATCGTTATATATCATACGAGTATGAACCAGACGGAGCATATAGAGTTACACAACACTTTATGGATGCTTTTGGGCGAGAAACCAATACGGTAACAATGACTTGTGCAACTCCTGGTGCCGCTACCAATATGACATGGACGTGTCGTGGGTGGAACTCATCTGAAACAACTAGATATCCTTATGGTGTATCTGATTATGCAATATCAACAGATGCTAGGGGTGTTGAAACAACGACAGCTCGTTTTTATACAGAAGAATATGATGAAGTTTTAACAATTGAGACCAATAAGACAACCCTCACCACTACATGGCGTAATGGAGAGTCTATAGTTTATGAGGAATGGTCAGAAGACAAATGGAGAGAAACGTCAACAAGAACCTATTATGATTCTGAAGGATGTCGCTCTGTTTTGGTTTCTGTAGACACTTCAGATTATCATACGGTAGATACAAATGATAGTTATTACGATTTCTTAGGTAGAACCATTCGCACAAGAACTCCTACAGCAGACATATATTATACATACGATGGTTCGAGTTCTAGAGTTTTGACCATAAGAAACGCAACTACAGGTGAAGTTATTACAAAGCACTACAATGATTTGGGTGATGAAATTGGGCAAACACGGAATGGAGTTACATCATTAACAGAAACTAACTACGAGGTTGTTTCAAATATTCTATGGAGCACGACCTCGCAAATTAGCTATGGCACAGTAACAAATGGTAGTTACATTGCAAAACAGCGTTTATCTGGGCTCTCTCACAATATTTCTGAAGAGTCTAAAGTTTATCAAAACGGTGTACTTATCAATCATTCTACCTCATCTTTTGACCCAACCAACCTCATTCAAACCGTTGTTTCCGAATCTCCTACGACAGGAACAACAACAACCAAGTACAAATACGGTATTCCTATTGAAGAAACGACACCAAAGGGAATAATAGCAAATTTCTTTGACCCATTCGGACGAGTATTTTATAGAGAAAAAGACGGTCGTAGCGTCGACTGGATTGGTCGCAATGATTATGGAGATACTATAGAATATGACACCTTTTATTCAACAGGCAACAATGTTTATGCAGAATTTTATGTATATGATATGTTTGGTAATAGAGTAATAACGACCAACGCACTTAACATTGCCACAACCTCACAATATGACGAATGCAATCGCATCACGGAAATTCAAGGTGCAACTTATCCTACTCGTTATGACTATGACACAAGCGGTAGATTATCTTCTCTTTCAACAACACGAGATGGTAATGCGTGGGATATTACACAATGGGAGTTTGATGAAGAATTAGGGCTTTGCACATCTAAAACCTATGCTGATGGCTCGGAAATTATTTTTACTTATACCGATAGTGGTGAGCCTTTGCGTACAACATATGCAAGTGGGCATTGGAAAGAAAACTCCTACAATGAAAAGCGAGAGGTTGAGTCAATTAGATATTCTGATGGAGAGCTAGTTTCTTTTGATTATGATGAGTTCTCTCGTGAAATTCAAGTATCAAATAATGTTTCAACTATTACATCGCATAGGAACAACTACGGATATGTTACCAATGAAACTACAACTGTAAGCTTAGAGGCTTATCAATTAAATCGTGAGTTTGACGATTTTGGACGTATCACATTTAATAATGGTCAATCATACGAATATGATTCTAATGGATACTTAGTAACAATTTCTAATGGTTTAGCCCTTGTTGAATACTCTTATGCACCAGACAAGCAAGAAACAGGATATTCAATTACTTTACCAAATGGCGTCAAAATAATTAGAGCAATTACTTGTGACACCTATAGGCGTTCATTGATTACAAGCATAACAAATTTCGTTGAAACGACACCAATCAATGGGTTAATCTACAGCTATGACGCAATTAACCGTGTTATTACCAGAAACGACGATTCCTTTGGTTATAACACCAAGAGTGAGGTAACATTTGCAAATATATCTAATTCCAATTCAAGATATGGTTACGATGAGATTGGTAATTCCACTAATTGGGTGGCAAATTGCCTCAATCAGTACACATCCTTTACTTATGATATTGACGGCAATCTTCTTTCTGATGAAACATATTCATACACCTATGATGTTGCAAATCAATTAAAGACTGTTTCTGCAAATGGTGTTATGCTTCTCACAAACGATTACGATTCTAAATCACGCCGTGTTCGCAAGGTTACCCCAGCAGCAACGACTACCTATTTCTATGATGATTGGAACCTAATCGAAGAGCGTATAGCCTACACAAATGGTAATACCTCAACAATCCACTACTACTGGGGCAAAGACCTCTCAGGTAGCTTCCAAGGTGCAGGTGGGGTTGGTGGTTTGTTATATTTAACCATAGATGGTTCTACTTTCGTTCCATTGTACGACAATAACGGTAATATTACGCATTACCTAGACTCAAATGGTAACGTGGTCGCACAATACACTTACGATGCATTCGGTAATACTATCGCACAAAGTGGCTTACTAGCTAACACATTCCGCCATCGTTATTCAACCAAATACCTTGATACAGAAACTAGCCTATATTATTATGGTTACCGTTTCTATCATCCTACACTTATGCGTTGGCTTAACCGTGACCCAATCGAGGAAGATGGTGGCATCAATCTATATGCGTTCTGTGGGAATAGCTCAGTAATCAAATGTGATATGTTAGGTAAACTTTCGTATGATTTAGTAGAAAAAAATTATCCTATAAAATCTATTTATAGCGACGATATATCAGATTCAACTAACATATGGAAGCATATTGGTGGGAAAGTTTTGGTTAATGCTGAAATAGGCGTATTTAAAAATCCATGTGCAATTAGATTAAGTCTTACATTAAATAAATCAGGATTAATAATTCCTTATATCGAAGGAGCAACTTCATCTGGACGGAACTTTGATGGTGCCACCTCGTCAAAATGGTGGTATATTTTTCGTGTTAAAGATATGAAAAAATTTTTATCCCAAAAATTAGGAGCAGCAAAAATATATAAAAGTAGACAGGCTTTTGAAAATTGTGCTCCCAAAGGAATATTGATTTTAGATATTTCTGGCTGGAGTGATGCAACTGGTCATGCCACATTATGGAATGGGGAACACACTATTGACGCTGCACAAGATTCATATTTTTCTAAACCTAATGTAATTTTTAACTTATGGAGTTTAAAATGAAATTATTAAAAAATTGTTTTTTAAAAATTCTCATACTATTCCTTATAAAGTGTTTGTTTACTGGTTGTTGTTTTGAATACAATAATAAGAACAATGAAAATTATAAGAAAAATATTTCAATAAATTTAAAATGTGATTTTTTTTCTTTTATTATAGAAAATCCCACTTGTGAAGTTTATTATATAGGAAATGTATCCAAAGTATCTTGTTTTTGCATAATCCTTGAAGACAATATTCGTTTTTGGAATATTGAAAACGCTTACATAAACCCATCCATAATTTTTCCATTCACAAAAAATAGCGAAGGTTGGAAATTATTGAAAAGTAAAAACGACAAGAAACTATCGTTTTGGGATAAGGATAAAGAGATTGGCGATTTCATTAATTCGTTGCCAATTGAAACAGCTTTAGTTCAATTAACCGATCAATGGTATGAAGAAAGTTCTCATTCATTAGATAATGGATTATCCTTATATGAGAAATTCACTATAGTACAAACATTATATCCTAATTTTAATGCTAATAATGAAATAATTGTCTTTTACCATTGTATAACTTCTCCATCTAATTTGAAATTCGATAAAGACCGAGGAGTCTTTTATAACCCTGAATTTAGAATAGCAGAACGAGATTTATACATTATAAATTGGGAAGACACAGAGTATGTAATTAAGGGAAAAAATAATATTTCTGTGATTCATATGAGTGACAATAGTTTGGTCGGTCCATTTTCGTTTTATTGGGAGTTATACTGTGATGATATCATAGATTTTGATGAATCATTAGCATTATCTTTGTACCAAAAAAGAGTTGAATCAATGCTCCCCAATGATTCGCACTAATCTATTGTAATAATTTGTATCTCATGGCAACCAATGAACCAAATTGAAGAACGCATATCATACACCAATGGCAATACCACAACAATCCACTACTACTGGGGCAAAGACCTATCAGGTAGCTTCCAAGGTGCAGGTGGTGTTGGTGGTTTGTTATATCTAACCATTGATGGCTCTACTTTTGTCCCTCTATACGACAATAACGGTAATATTACGCATTACCTAGACTCAAATGGTAACGTGGTCGCACAATACACTTACGATGCATTCGGCAACACAATCGCACAAAGTGGCTTACTAGCTAACACATTCCGCCATCGTTATTCAACCAAATACCTTGACACAGAAACAGGCCTATATTATTATGGTTACCGTTTCTATCATCCTACACTTATGCGTTGGCTTAACCGTGACCCAATTGAGGAAGATGGCGGCATCAATTTGTATGCGTTCTGTGGGAATAGCTCTCTATATAAGATTGACATCGACGGATGTAAAGAGTGGACAGAAGAAACAGCTATTCAAGCTGTAAAAGGAAGAATAGATTGGATGCGGCGACAAGGTTATAACTTTGCAGCTGATGCTCTTCAATATTTTCTTGACAACAAAACAGGAAATATTGATTTATCAAAATATGCCTCAGAGATTTATAACAATAAAAACTGGCAAAAAAGTTTTATCAATAATGTAATAGGTGAATTGTCCAAAAAAGACCCAAAGGGGTCAAATAGAAAGGTTGAAATAGGTGATATTAAACACACTTCATCCTTTTCCAAGGATTTGAGTAATGCTCAATTTTTTCAAGACTTCACAAAAATGTTTGAACATAGATTTCATCCGTATGAATCTATATCATTGTTTCTTGCAATGTATGGAAGCCGCTATTCTTATATAGGAACAGCATCTTGGTGTGTCAATAAACGACATTTTTTCAGTAAACGATACAATATTAATATCAATCTTAATTTGAAATTAATTTGTTGGGATCCTCTGACATATCCTTATGGTTTTTTTAGAAATTTGGATAAATCATATTCTGCAACGCAATATTTGGAACTCAACCATAAGTACAAAAAAATTCCATATACTTGAAGTGGAATGAGAATAGTTCATGGATAAAAAAGGTTGAATCACATTCATATTACATCCATAATGAATTTATAAGGAAATAATTGATGAAAAAATATATTAAAATTGTTTTATTCATACTTTTGGTTTTATGGGTAATAACAGGTTTTTTGGCTAGGATAGATGTGATATTTTTGGCAGATAAATATCGTTCAAATGGATTTGATTTGTGGGTATATAGGAATTATGAATATCAAGAAGATTCATATAGAAAATACAATGACAAATATGAAAAAGAAGGATTTGTGAAAAATGAAACATCTATCAAAAATGACATTGTGTTTGGGTGTAAGTTTTATAAAAAAAAGGTTTATTGGTTAAACGAAGATGAAAACTCAAAAATGTATCATCTTTTTAGTAATTATTCTTTTGTGAATTTTTTGCCTTTATATAGAAACGAACCTATAGAAGGAGTTAGTTTTGTTGGTTCTTTTTATGCCTGTCCAAGGTGGGCTAATAATTTTGGTCTTAAACACATACTTCTGCCTTTATTACCAACAATATATATGGAATACTATCCTTTAAAACAAAATTTATATATAAGCTCTAATGCTGACTGTGACTACTTTGTTGGTATAAGTGTAACAAATGTTCCTCCATCATTAGTTCACTTAGATGAAGAAGAAATAAAAAAAACAATTTATATGCTTGAAGAACGAGAACAAAATTCGTCGGACTTACCACAATAATTCCCTTTACACAACTTCAATAACAAAACAAACAACCACCTAAAAGCCTACATTTTCACATATAAATTTTATGAGAAAGTTTTAGAGAAAGGGAACTTAAAATGAAACGTATTTTAATTTTAATGGTAATGGTATTTGCATCTGCATCTTGTTTTGCATTAGGCTTTATTGACCCAGATGCACCAAAGACAGACCCTGAATGGTCAAGAGCTGTTCGGAAAGGAGCTATGGCAAAGCTCGAACTTCATGTTGTGGATGAAAACGATACTCCTGTAGCAAATGCAAACGTTAGTGTGATAATGGGTATGATTTCAACAGCCTACAGAATAAATGGACAAACAGATACTAATGGAGTTTTTATTATAAAAGGCAAAACAAAAGGAAATGAAATTATTATTTTATCCAAAAAGGAGGGTTATTACAATTCAAAGCAAAAACTTTGTTTTATAAAAATGGGAGAAGAAAGACAAGTCAAAAACGGCAAATGGCAACCTTATGGAGAAAAGGTAACGGTTGTATTACGTAAAGTTAAAAACACGAACCATAATCTAATTAATTTTGGAGATGAATATGATCTTAAGTACACGCAAAAGTTTTCTGAATGGATTGGATTTGATTTAAAAGAAAATGATTTTGTAAATCCATTTGGGAAAGGCAAAGTTGCAGACTTTGAAATTTTCATAGAGAAAGATTACGATAATGATGAAAAATACATTGGTATGGACGTGAATATTAGGTTTACTGAGCCATATGCTGGATATTATGTTGTAGAAAAAAACAAATGCAGTAATTTCGACGGAGTTTATTTTGCAGAAACGAATAGTACATTCGCGACAACAGAAAGGTTTTTTACAGAACTTATGAGTAATAACGAAAGAAAGACATATACTTTTGACAACTCAAAAAGTTGGGTAGTTAGAAGCAGGTGTGTTGTTGATGATGACGGAAAATTAGTTTCAGCAAATTATTCAATCATTAGCGATTTTTTATATGGCCGAGATGATGGAGGTAATAAATTTTGCGTTCGTCTTCATGGTTATTTTAACCCTATTCCCAATGACACCAACCTAGAGCACAAAGTTCGTAGATGGGATTATAATGTTTTGGAAGGAATGGACAAATACTATTAACACAAGGTTAATGTTTAGGAAGTCTTGAAATGAAACAAATATTATTATTCGTCATAATTCTTGTTTTGATTCCATTTTGCTTTTCAATTGGATGTATTGCTTTTGACCCAGATGCACCAAAGAAAGACCCCGAATGGTCAAGAGCTGTTCGGAAAGGAGCTATGGCAAAACTCGAGCTTCATGTTGTCGAAGAAGATGGGAAACCTGTCGCAAATGCAAATATAAAAGTCATAATGGGTATGATTGCAACTGCATACACGATATATGGTCAAACTGACACTAATGGTGTTTTTATTATTAAAGGTAAAACTAAAGGTAATGAAATAATTATTTCAGCAAAGAAAGATGGATATTACAATTCAAGGGAAAAACTTTGTTTTATAAAAATGGGAGAAGAAAGACAAGTCAAGAACGGCAAGTGGCAACCATATGGTGAAAAGGTTGAGGTTGTGTTACGAAAAAAACGTAATCCAACAAATCTTATTGCTAATCATTACGAGACACAAGAATTTAGTCACACAAAATTATTAAACCAGTGGGTAGGTTTTGATTTAAGAGAAAATGATTTTGTGGAACCCAATTGTAAAGGTAAAATTGCAGATTTTGAGGTCATGATTGAATGGGATGAAAAAATATATGCTGATTATACTGGTATGCGGGTAAAAATTCGATTTACTGAACCCTATTCTGGTTACTACGAGGTTCCCAAATACTTAAATAGTGATTTGAAAAGTCCATATACAGCAATCCCAGATAATATAACATCAACATTAGCAACTTATTATACAAAAAAAATAGGTGATGACTGGGAAGAATATAATTTTGATAAAAATTCTTGTTGGGTTGTTAGAAGTAGACCAGTTATAGATAAAAATGGCAATTTGGTTTCAGCGAATTATTCTGTAATATATAATATAAACTATTCTTGGAACACAAAAAAACAAGGAGGATTTTCTATTTATCGGGCATTCAATCCAACTCCAAACGATACAAACCTAGAACCCGTAGATATTCCAACATCAGATGGAATGAGAATTAGAACTTTTCCTGATCCAAACTACCCACCTCGTCTGGATTGAGTCACCATAATTGATAAAACTCCACCTTAACACATTATCAAGCACAACCACCTAAAAGCAAACAACTTAAGTAACGAACATTTTATAATTAAATCTACTAGTCCGAATTTGAACTAAAGAAGCATCTAGTATTCCGAGAAAGTCCGAGTTTTAAAAGTTAAGTTATTGCAAATAAATGAGTTACAAAAGACAAGTTCTGGCTGATGGATAGGTTTAGTTTTGATACATTAAGGATAGCATTATTGTACTAAAAATTAAGTGCTTTATTTTCCGGAATTTAATTTTGTAGATTATTTTAGTTTAAGTCCAAAATGCATCTCCATTTTTTTTGTTATCCCCCATAATCTACCCAATAACTTAAATTTGACATTAGTTGTAATTGGGGGAATAATTCATATGTACAAAATTCGTGTTTATATAAAAAACATCTAGACAATTTTTTTACAAAATTGTTATAATTGCATTTATAAAATAAAAGTTAACTTTTCCAAATTTTTGTACTATGAAAACATATAAGTTTATTGTTACTGGCGGAGCCGGTCTTATTGGCTCTAATATTGTTAATTTGCTCAACGAGCGTGGTGAGAAAGATATTCTAGTTGTAGACCACCTCAACCATCCTGAAAAGCAGAAGAATCTTGATAAGCTTCAGTTTGCAGAATATATGGAGCGCGATACATTTCGTGCTGCATTTTTGGCTAATGAAATTGGTCCAGCTTTAGGTGTATTTCATCTTGGAGCTTGTAGCTCTACAACTGAAACAAACCAGGCTTATTTGGATGATAATAATACTGGCTATACAATTGATTTGTGTAAGTGGTGCTTGGCAAATGGGGCACGCTTTGTTTATGCATCTAGTGCAGCAACCTATGGTGAGGGCGAATTTGGATATAGCGATTCAGATGAGGTAACTCCAAAGCTACAGCCTTTGAATCTTTATGGTTGGTCAAAGCAGAAGTTTGACCTTTGGGCAATGGAAAATGGAGTGCTTGATAAAATCGCCGGCTTAAAATATTTCAATGTTTTTGGTCCAGGAGAAAACCACAAGGGAGATATGCGCTCAGTGGTAAATAAGGCATATAAGCAGATAGGCGAAACTGGTAAAATTTCTCTTTTTAAGTCCCATCGAGAGGGCTATGAGGATGGAGGTCAGGATCGTGACTTTGTTTATGTAAAGGATGCTGCTCGTGTTACTGTATGGTTGTACGATCATCCAGAGGTTGGTGGCATTTTCAATTGTGGTACAGGACATGCTCGCACATGGGTTGATTTGGCGAAGGCAATTTTCTTGGGAATGCGTAAGGAGCCAAATATTGAGTTCGTTGATATGCCAATGCATTTGAGAGATAAATATCAATATCATACAGAGGCTGAGATGACAAAGCTTCGTGCTGCAGGTTGTGATATTGAATTTCATCAGCTAGAGGATGCTGTTATAGATTACGTAAGAAATTATCTTGATAAGGAATAATATCTTATGGATTGGAATGGTGTTGCTTCCACAGACGTTTTTAAGCGTGATGCACATATTCATTTGCAGGAATATAGTCATCAGCAATTGGATTTAGCAATTAAACGAGCAATGGCTCGTGGAATTGAGCGCTTTGATTGCTGTGGTACAATGCCATCTGATTGGAATCGTGTTTCTAATTTAGCAATGCAATATAAGGATATGGTATTCCCATATTTTGGAATACATCCTTGGTATATATCAGAGCATGATGTAGATGTGGAAAATGTTTTTGAATTTCTTGTGTCAATGCTTGGAAAAATTCCATACGCTGGTGTGGGTGAGATTGGGCTTGATTATAAGGCAGGAAATTTTGATTATCAAAAATTTATTTTTTCTCAGCAGCTCGAGCTTGCTAAGGAGTATGGTCGCCCAGTAGCTGTTCATACAGTAGGCATGGTAAATGAGCTATACGAGCATTTAGTGCAATATAAAGGGTGTTTCCCAGAGTTGCTAATTCATTCGCCATCTATGTCCTATGAGATGGCAGAGAAGTTTTTGAAGCTTGGTGCAATTTTTTCATTCAATATTTTTGTTTTGAATGAGGAATATGTGCGTATGCGTGAGCTAGCAGCAAGAATACCACCAGAGTCATTACGCTTTGAAACAGATTCTCCTCGCCGCATTTTCTCAGGCTATGAGGTGCCAGAGTTAAATGGATTAATAGGTCCGGAGCTTTTACCGGAGGTGCATAAAGAGGTGTTAGCTATACGTCGCCGATATGCAGCTCGAGGAGTTTTGTCATAATGGCTTGTGGCAGGGTTATTGTAGGTGTTAGTGGTGGAGTAGATTCTTCTGTTGCTGCTTTATTATTAAAAGACGCTGGCTATGAGGTTATAGGCGTCACAATGAATATACGCCAGCTTGGCAAATATCGGAGTGATATCAATAATTCTTGTTTTAGCATAGGTGGAGAGGAATGTATAGCTTCAGCCCAGCAGGCATGTGCTTCTATAGGAATAGAGCACTATGCATTTAATTGTGCAGAGGAGTTTGAAGAAAAGATACTGTCATATTTTTCTAAAGAATTCCTTTCTGGGCGTACTCCAAATCCGTGTGTTCAATGTAATAGGTACATAAAGTTTGGGCTGCTGCCTAATGCTGTTCGTGCAAGTGGAATTTCTTTTGATTATTATGCTACAGGGCATTATGCAAGACGCTCACCATTTGATTCTCCTTGCTTACAGCTGCTTAGAGGAAAGGATTCTCGGAAGGATCAATCTTATTTTCTTTATAATATCACGCGGGAGCAGCTTTCGCAGCATTTGTTTCCATTGGGTGAATATACGAAGCAAGAAATCCGATTGATTGCAGAAAAATATGGTTTAGTTTCTGCCAATAAGCCTGATAGTCAAGATTTTTATCGTGGTGATCGAAAGGATTTATTGGGTATTAAGCCAAAGAGAGGTAAATTTATTCTTTCTTCTGGCAGAGTAGTTGGTGAGCATACTGGCTATTGGAATTTTACAATAGGACAACGCAAAGGGATATGCATAGCATATCCGGAGCCTCTATATGTTTTAGAAATACGGGCGGATAGCAATGAGGTAGTTGTTGGCACGCGTGATGAGTGCTTAAAAAGGCATTTTGAGGCTGAGCATGCAAATTGGCTTTCAATTGAGGAGCCAAAGGCTCCTTTCATATGTGGTGTCAAACTGCGTTCTGCTTCTCCAATTATAGAGGGAGCAGAGGTGTCTCCATTGGCTGGTGGCAGGGTGTTGGTGAATCTTCCAGGAGATGGAGGAACAGGTATTGCACCTGGACAATCAGCTGTTTTTTATGATGGTGATATTGTTTTAGGTGGTGCTGTGATTTGTTCCTAGGAGCAACACCGACTTTGTTTTTTTATAAAAAAAACCTTTACTTTGAATGGCCCATTATGATAAATTGTTTGCTCTTCTAAATAAATTAGTATACTAAACTATTTTTTTATATGGAAAACAATATCAAATCAGCGTGGAAAGAATTTGCCAATATCTCAATTATTTTTAGGGATATTGTAAATAAAACGTGTCGGTCTAATAGTGCCGAAGATAGTGATACAATGAATCGCTTAACAATTGCACAGGCAAAGGTTGCAAATTATATTTTTGAGCATAGTACAGAGGATATTATGCTTAAGGATATTGCTTCAAACGTGAAGGTAACTCCTGGAGCAGCTTCTCAGATGGTTGACTATCTTGTCAAGAAGGGACTAGTCATTAGAAAAACAAATGAGAATGACCGTCGTGCTGTAATAATTTCCTTATCTGATAAAGGTAAGGAAAATATAAATAGTGCACGAGAAATCTTTGGAACAATAACAGATGAAATCTTTGAAGGTGTTTCTCAAGACGATGAAGAGGCATTTGTTCGCGTGCTAAAGCATGCATATGCTTGCTTAATCGAAAAACGCAATCAATTAGAAAAACAATAAAACAAAATATTGGGAAAGAAGGCTTTTGCCTTTATGTGCATAAGCATCAAAACAATTTTATATTAATATGAAAGGTAAACAAATGACAAAAGGAAAATATATTATCGCAGCTTTATGTGTAGCAACAGCTATGAGCTATGCAGAGGAAGCTAAACAAGAAGTCCCACCAGTAATTGCTGGTATTACAACTGCAAAGGAATATAAACACGAGATTGCTCGCCGTTATGTCGGTAGAGTTGTGGCAGAGGAAACAGTTGCTGTGGTTGCTCAGGTGGCAGGAGAAATCAAAGAGGTATGCTTTAAGGAAGGTGATATTGTAGAGCAGGGAGCTGTTCTTTATAAGCTAGATGATGTTAAATATAGTGCAGCTGTTAAAGCTGCTGAGGCAAGTGTGGCTCAGGCACAAGCTAGCTTTGATTATGCAAAGAAGACATTTGATAGAACAACAGTTCTTTTTGAGCGCAAGGTTGCATCTGCAGATGATATGGATGCAGCAGTAAGCAAATTTAATTCTGCTCAGGCAGCTCTTGAGGCAGCAAAGGCAAATCTAATTCTTGCTCAAGATAATCTTGCTCATGCCACAATTACTAGCCCAATTAAGGGTAAAATTGGTGCAAATTCATTTACTGTAGGTAACTATATTTCTCTTTCTTCTGGTGTGCTAACAACAGTTGTTAAGGTAGATCCAATTCGTGTAAAATTCTTTATTAGTGCTAAGGACTTGTTGGAAATGTTTGGTACAACAGCTGCTCTAAAGGAAAATGCTCAAATTAATATTGTTTTGGCAAATGGCACTACCTATTCAAAGGAAGGAAAGGTTTTGTTTGTTGACAATACAGTAAACCCTCAGACAGATAGTATGGGCGTTTATGTTCAGTATGAAAATGCAGAAGATTTATTAGCTGCTGGAACAGCTGTAACTGTTAATGTTTCTTCAAAGAAAACAGAGACTTATGTTGGCGTGCCAAGTACAGCAACAATTTTTAAGAGCACTGGTGCTCAGATGTATGTTGTCAAGGATGGCTTTGCAGAGCTTCGCGATGTAGTTCTTGGCCCATCAATTGATGGTGTTCAATATGTGGTGTCTGGTATTGAAGAAAATGAAATAGTAGCACATAAAGGAACTCATAAGCTTTACCCAGGTGCAAAGGTTGAAGGCGTTGAGGAATAAGCATTTTGCTTATTACACTTTCATTTTTTTTGAGCAAATTCGAGCTCGTTTATAATTTAAAAGATATGTTATAGGAGAGAAATATGTTCTCTAAAATTTTTATTAATCGACCACGCTTGGCGATGGTGCTTAGCCTTGTGCTAATGCTTGCTGGTGTGCTTTCAATTGGAAATCTTCCTGTTGAGGAGTATCCTAATATCACACCACCATCTATGTATGTTATTTGTACATATGCAGGTGCAAGCTCTGATGTTATCCGTGATACTGTTGCTTTCCCTATTGAGGAGCAAATCAATGGTATTGACGATGTGCTTTACTTTAACTCAAACTGCGATAATAATGGCGTATATTTCTGCTTGATAACATTCCAATCTGGAACAGACCCAGATATTGCATTGGTTAATACGCAGAATGCAATTAAGCGTGCAGAGCCAAAGCTTCCTTCTGAGGTAATTAGAACTGGTGTGCAAATTATGGAGCGAAGCAATGATATTCTTTGTATGTACTCATTCCTAACAGATGGCTCCACAATGAGCTCCCAAGAATTGAGTAACTATGTTTCAAAGAATGTTAAGGATATTGTTCAGCGTGTTGATGGTGTTTCTGCTATTGAAACAATGGGTGGTGAACCATACTCAATGCGTATTTGGCTAGATCCAATGCGTATGACTTCTCTAGGTGTTTCTGTTCTAGAAATTAAGGCTGCTGTTGAAAGTCAAAATATCCAGGCTGCTGCTGGTACTCTTGGTGGTGAGGGCGGTAGTGCATATCTTCAGATGAAGATTAACACAATGGGTCGTCTAAAGACAGAGGAAGATTTTGGTAATATCATCGTGCGTGCTGCTCCAGATGGTAGTGTTATCCGCCTAAAGGATGTCTCAAAAATTGAGCTTGGTCAGCAGGAGTATTCCGCATCTGCTAAGTGGAATGGCTCTGAGACATTTGCACTTCAGATATATCGTGATAGCGAATCAAATGCAATGTCTGTGATGAATGAACTAGAGAAGGTGATGGATGAAATCCGTGGACGCCTACCTAGCGGTGTTGATTGTATTCTAGCATATAACCCAACAGAGTTTATTGGCGTGTCAATGCGTGAAATTATTATCACACTTGTTACTGCTCTAATTCTTGTTATTATCATCACATATCTGTTCTTGCAGGATTGGCGTGCAACAATTATCCCATCGCTTGCAATTCCAGTCTCCTTGCTAGCAACCTTCCCAGTAATGATTGCTGTTGGGTTTAGTATCAATGTGCTAACAATGTTTGGCCTAATCCTTGTTATTGGTTCGTTGGTGGATGATGCTATCGTTGTGGTTGAAGGCACAATGTCTATTATGGAGCGCGAGGGCTTAAATGCAAAGCAAGCTGCAATTAAGTGTATGTCTCAGATTACAGGTGCTATTATTGCAACAACTCTTGTAACTGTTGCTTGCTATATCCCTCTTGCTTTCTATGGCGGTATTGTTGGTGTTATTTATATGCAATTTGCTGTAACAATGTGTATTGCTCTTTGCTTCTCAACTCTTATTGCTATGACATTGAGCCCTGCACTTTGTGCATTGATTTTGCGTAAGCCACCAGAGCATGCACCAAAATTCTTTAAACCAGTGAATGCTATTATTGATGGCTCCCGTGGTGTATATCTAAAGGCAGTGAATATGCTTGTACGCCGTGCTGGATTAACTCTTGCATTGCTAGTGCTTGTGTTCGTGGGTATTTGGTTAATCGGTAAGCAAACACCAAGCTCCATGCTCCCAACTGAGGATAAGGGCGTTGTGCTATGTAATGTTGAGCTTCCACCAGGTGCTTCCCTAGAGCGTAGCTGGGATTCAATTGAAAAATTTAGTAATGAGGTTAAGAATATCCCTGGTATTGAGAATGTTCTTACAGTTGCTGGCTTTGGATTCCTTTCTGGTGCCGGTGAAAATGCTGGTATGCTTATTGCCGACTTGAAGCATTGGGATGAACGTAAGGATCCATCTCAGAGTGCACAAGCAATTATGGGAAAAATTCAGGAAATAGGTGCTAAATCTGTTGATGCTCGTATCATTTGCTTCACACCTCCTGCAATCAGTGGCTTGGGCGCAACAGGCGGTCTTTCAATGTATCTTTGCGCTGAGGGCGAGGTAACAAGTGAGGAGCTTGAGTCTGTTGCTAACAAGTTCTGTCGTGATATGATGGGAAATAAAGGTATAGCCTTTGCTAATAGCACATTTACAGCAAATGCTCCACAGCTATTCCTTGAGGTTGATCGCGAGAAGGCAATTACAATGGGACTTTCTCCTGATGAAATCTTCTTCACATTGCAAAGCCAGATGGCATCTTACTATATTAACGACTTTAATATTAAGGGTGAGTCCTTCTATGTAAAGATGCAGACACTTCAGGATGAGCGTGCAACTATTGAGGATATTATGCGCATCCAGATTGTAAGTGCAAAGACAGGTCAGGCTGTTCCTTTGAGCTCAATAGCAACAATTCGCCACTCAACTGGACCAAAAACTTTGTCTCGCTTTAATAAGATGTCCGCTGCTCAAATTTCTATAAATCTTTTGCCAGGAGTTCCTAGCTCTGATATTATGGATATTGTCGAGGCATATGATTTTCCAAGTGGCTATCAGGTGCAGTGGACAGATTTGTCATTCCATGAGAAGCGCAATCGTGGTCGCATTGGTCCTTTAATGGCTTTGGCAGTTTTATTTGCATATCTATTCCTTGTGGCACAGTATGAGAGCTGGGCTATCCCTGTTCCTGTTATGCTCACAGTGGCAACTGCAACATTAGGTGCATTTATAGGCTTGCATATTGCTGGTCAAACCTTGTCCATCTATGCACAGCTGGGCTTGGTTATGTTGATTGGTTTGACAGCTAAGAATGCTATTTTGATGGTGGAGTTTTCCAAGCAGGAGCGTGATAAAGGAAGAACAATCTTTCAAGCAGCATTGGATGGTGCAAACCTTCGTTTCCGTGCAGTGCAGATGACAGCATGGTCCTTCCTATTTGGTGTGTTCCCTCTAGTTGTAGCAACTGGAGCTGGTGCTGGTAGTCGCGTGGCAATTGGTGTTCCTACCTTCTCTGGTATGTTGGTAGCAACCTTTGTTGGTATTATTCTTACGCCAGCTTTATATGCAACCTTCCAGCGTTTTCGTGAGTGGGTAAAGCATCGTATGCACATGAAGACCGCTGCAGAAAAATATGCAGAGGAGCATGGAACAGAGATTGATGGTTAATTTTGGAGAATGATTAAAATGAATAAAAATTTGTTTGTGTTAACCTTTATGCTTGCTGCTGTAGCCATACTTTCAAGTGGTTGCTCAACAGTTCGTAAGGCACGTGAGGCTCAGGATGATGCAAATCGCTTAAATGGTGAGCGTGTAATATCATTTGCAGAGACAGGGCTTGATGCTAATGCACCATGCACATTGGATCAACTTGAGTCCGCTGCTCTTATGGCTAGCCCAGCAATGCTTCAGGCTAGTCAGGCAGTTGTATTAGCCCAGCTTGCTGTTCGTGATATTGATTCAACACTAATCCCAACACTAGATGCTTCTATTGGCTATACATATTCTGGTACAGATGTGTCTGGTGAATGGGCAAATGTAGATGGTCCAATAGTAAGTGGCACACTTAATTGGCTTCTATATGATTTTGGTAAAACAAGTGCTGCTAGTGCTCAGGCTCTTGCAAATCTTACAGCTGCAGAGCAAAAGTTACGCACAACAGCAAATGCTACACGCTATGGAGTGCGTAGTGCTTGCTTTGCATTGCGTCGTGCTCAGGAGCTTCAGGTTGTGGCAGAGGAGAGTGTTGCTGTATATGCTGAGCATTTAAAGCAGATGGAGGACCGCTTCTCTGTTGGTGCAGTAAATTCCTATGCCGTATCAAAATCACAGGTTGATTTTAGCAATGCTAAGCTGTCTCTAGTTACTGCATCAAATAGTGTTAAGGTTGCTCGTACAAGCTTAAATGCTGCTCTAGCTCTAATTGATGCCCCTGAGCTGAAGCTAGCAGAGCCAACAATCGCTAACTACACAGAAAAGAGTGTTGCAGAACTAATGCAGATAGCCTACACAAATGCACCAACACTTGCTTCATTAAGATTTCAAGCAGAGGGAGCAAGGCATTATGTTGATAAAACAATCGCTGATTTATATCCAAATATTGGAATCAATTTGAAATATGATGGTTCATTTGATGAGGATTGGATTTCTCAGGTTGTTGGAACTGCTGCATTAACAGAATCAGTCTTTTCTGCTGGTAGAAAACGCCGTGCAATTGAGGCTGCAGTAGCACAACTACGTATTGCTCGTAGTGCAGTGGCAGCTGAAGAGCTTGCTCTCTTTAATCAGCTAACAGCAGCACATTTGGATGCAACAAGAGCTACTGATCAACTTAATGTGGCTAAGGAAACAGCTCAACTAGCTCAAGAGAATTTTGATATAGTTTCTGCTCAATATGAGGTGGGTGGAGCTTCTGAACTTGAGAGAACTGATGCACAGGTGGCATTAACTAGTGCCAAGGCAGCTGAGGTTTCTGCACAATATGATTATTATGCAGCCCAAGTAAAGATTGCAAATCTAATTGGTGAATAAACCTAATTCTGTTGCCTAGCAATTAGTTATATAAAAAACTCAGATGTGTTTTAAGCATCTGAGTTTTTTTCTTTGTTTATCTCATAATGTGTCAAATATTAATGGCACCGAATATGCCATTTATTTTCAATTTTTTGGGGATTTTGGTGAGAAATAATTTTGCCTTTTATTATCCTTTATTGTTCCTTGTAAATTCTTTTTCCAATAATTTTATTTGCTATAGCATGTGTGGGTGCACTCTCGCATAGTAACAGGATTACATGATTTTGCATGATGTGCAGGATTGTGTCGTGCGTTGCACACACACCATGCAAGCATCCTGAGCATCCTGACAAATCTTAAGCATCCTGTTGTTGCACGAGAGTGCACTCGCGTACTATCATACACTTGTTGGGTGTTCTCTTTTTCAATTTGAAAAATTATCCCTCTTTTGCTATAATTATGCACTGTTTTATTTATTATTATACTGATAGGAGATTTCTATGAGACCAGTAGCATTAATTATTCGTGATGGTTGGGGCGTTAATGATAAGACAGAAGGTAACGCAGTAGCAGCCGCAAATACACCAAATATTGATTCTTATAAGGCAAAATTCCCATGGGCATTTCTAGATGCTTGCGGTGAAGCAGTAGGCCTACCAAATGGTTACCAGGGCTCTAGCGAGGTGGGTCACTTAAATATGGGTGCTGGACGCATTGTTGTTCAGGAGCTAAAGCGTATTGACGATGGTCTAAGCAGTGGCTCTCTATTTGAAACAGAGAAGTGGCAGAATTTCATGAAGTCATGGATGGATGGTAAAGGTAGCTTACACTTCTTAGGCCTATTGCAGGATGAAGGTGTGCATGCTCACCAGGAGCACCTATTTAAGCTTATGCGCCGTGCTCGCCAAACATGGCCAGAGGGACAGATTATTGTTCACCCATTCTTGGATGGTCGTGATACACCACCTCGTAGCACATTAGAGTATATCGGTCGCCTACAAAAGGAAATGGATGCAATTAGAAATTGCAAGATAGGTACTGTAATGGGTCGCTATTATGCAATGGATCGCTCACGCAATTATGAGCTAACAAGCCAAGCTTATGAGACACTAGTTGCTGCTGTTGGTCGTAAGGCTCCAGATGCTGTTACTGCTGTTAAGGAATCTTATGCTAATGATAAGACACCAGATGGTGTTGAGATGACGGATGAGTATATCGTTCCATATGTAATTGGTGACTATGCTGGTATCAAGGATGGTGATGCTGTAATGCATACAAACTATCGTCAGGATCGTGCAATTCAGCTAACTCAGGCATTTGTTTGCGATGATTATGAGGGCACACGCAGCTCTCGTCCAAGCATTGCATACCTTGGCTTCACACGCTATTGGGATGAGTTTGAAGATTATCTATTGGGTGCAATGGGTGCTGGCGGTGGTATGGATAACCTATTAGGTGAGGTTATTAGCAAGGCTGGTGTACGTCAGCTACGTATCGCTGAAACACAGAAGTTCCGCCACGTTACAAGCTTCTTCAATGGTAAATCAACTAAGCCATATGATGGTGAGGATCAGGTAAATATTCCAAGCCGCTTTGACCCTGCCACATTTGCTAGCCACCCAGAGATGGATGCATACACAGTTACTGAGGATTTGCTAAAGCGCCTTGAGAATAACGAGTATGGCTTTATCGCAGTAAACTTTGCAAACTGCGATATGGTTGGTCATACAGGTGATTTTGATGCCGCTCGTAAGGCTGTGGAAATTGTTGATGAGTGTGTAGGCAAGGTTGTAAAGCGCCTACTTGAGCTTGATGCTAAGATCCTTATCACAGCTGACCATGGTAATGCTGATCAGATGGTCGATTATGAGACTGGTATGGTAAAGACAAGCCACACTCTAAATCTTGTTGATTGCATTTATGTTGCAAATGATGCAGAGGGCGTAAAGCTACGCAAGGAAGGTATTTTATCTGATATCGCTCCTACAGTTCTAGATCTAATGGGAATTGATATCCCTGCAGATATGACATCAAAGAGCCTTTTGGCTTAATTATCATCTCATAGTGCCATAGTTGTGGCACTGTGAAACTTGAAAGTAATTACATGGGTAGACTAAAGCAATTTTTAAAACATAACATCAGTGTATGTTTGCTTGCTTTGGCTGCCCTTGTTTTTTTTCAGCCAGAGCAGCTTTTAGCCGCACCAGCCACTAGAGGTTCTGTGCCTGTCATAAAGACATACCGCAGTCCGAAAAATTCAACCCGTAAGAATCGTAGGCTAACAAAATTTATCATTTTGCATACCACAGAAGGCTCTGCTCGAGGAGCATTGGAAAAGCTAAGCAAAAATGGTGAGTGTCATTATATGGTAGCCAAGGACGGGAAGATTTATACGATTATCGATAAAAATCGTATAGCATATCATGCAGGTGTAAGTATGTGGAATGGTCAGACAGGTCTTGATTCTATGTCTATTGGTATAGAAATCGCTGGCTACCATGATAAGGATATTACCCCAGCTCAATATGCTTCATTAAAGCGGCTTCTTTCTGAATTAAAGGCAACATACAAAATAAGTGATAATAATGTGCTTACTCACTCAATGGTTGCTTATGGAAATCCAAATCGTTGGCAAAAGCGTAAGCATCGTGGAAGAAAGCGTTGCGGTATGTTGCTTGCAAAGCCAGAGAATCGAGCAAAGTTGGGCTTAAAGTCTAAGCCGCTTTATGATCCAGATGTCCGTGCAGGGCGCTTGGTAGATGCGGATAAGGAGCTTTCAAAAATTCTTTACTCAAAGCCTTCTACAGTTGTACAAAAACAAAAACCAATTTCAGTTCCACCTGTGACTGCTCCTACTCAAAAACCCGTAGCGCAAAAGCCAGCTCAACCTGTGAAAACAGAAACGGGTGTTGCTACAACAACCACTACTACACAGCCACAAGTATTTGCTCTTCCAAAAAATATAATTGGACCAGGTCGCTCTGCTTGGGATATTGCTCGTGATCTTTATAATTCTGCAGATACCATTTATCATTTTCCTGACGGAACAACAAAAACAGGTAAAGAGGTAAAAAAGTGGAAGTCTATGCCTAAGGGAACTCGTGTAGAAATTGGTGGCGGTGAAACAAGCGAAAACCCAGATGTTACACTAATGGAAATCGGTAAGGATGGCACTGTTCACGAAATCACAGGCGATGAAATTATGGCTGAAACTACCTTTTATTTCCCTTCAAATAAAAGGGGATATTACCTTCGTGGTAGTCAGCAATCCCTGAAGGAGCTCGAGGAATTGCCAGAAGGAACATTTGTTCTTGTTGGCTATAAGGTAGGTGGACCAATCTCTGCAAGAAAGCCTGTATTTAATATTTGTGGGTTAAAGTGGAATATGCCAGACACATATTATTTTAATTCCAAAAAGGGAACACTCACCTCTGGTGCAGATATTGATGAAAAAAATATCCCATCGGGTGCATACGTTTTCTATCAAGAATAGGCATAATCCCATAATTGGCTAGTTGTTTAAACTAATGCGTGAATTTATTTTGCATGCTTTTCAACGAGCCGCTTAACAATATCAACGGAATAAATTTCGAGCTTAATGCATTCCATATAAACAATGTCTTCCTTGATTGCTGTGCTTAAATAATATCCAGCAGATTGAAGGAATGTAATAGTTTCATCCAAAGAAAGCTTTGCAGCAAGAGCCATCTGCAATGCTGTCTCCTTTGACGGATGATAATTGACATCAGAAATAATTTTTGAATACAACCTACGGTCAATTTTAGCTGCAGTGTAGAATTTTACTGTTTTATGATTCATGCAATTATAGAATTACCTTACTTTTTTTAGTTATAGTTTGTGGTTGATTGCCTATTCTGCATTTGTTATACTCTAAAAAAAAGGTTAACCATTTAACATTAAGGATATTTTATGAAGGATTATACAAAAGATAAGGAATTTATAAAAAAATTCGAGGCAGGAACCATTGATATTGCTAAAATGAAAATGGCAGAAGTGGAAGAGGGTCGTAAAACAATTCAAATGGTTATTGAAACCGGTCCTCGTATTAGCACGGGTGGAGGTTTTAGTGGCTTCTTCCTTTGGGATACAGCATTTTGTTGTCTTTGGGCTCGACATACCCCAGATGGTGTTTTCCCAATTCATTCTTCTCTAGATAATTTTTATAAGGTTTCCGAAAAAACGGGATTTATTAATAGAGAATATACTGCTGAGGGTGAACCATATTGGGGAGAGGATCATCCAATTTCCTTTGCTCCACCTCTATTAGCATGGGCAGAGCTTGAGCTATATAAGTCTGGAAAATCTGATTTAGAACGTATAAAGAGAGTTTTTCCTCGTCTTCTTAAGCATCACGTATTGTGTAAGCAACGTTTTCAGCTTCCAAATGGACTATATTTTGGCGATGGTTTAGGATCCGGTATGGATGATATTTCTCGCTGGCCTACAAACTATACAGAGGAGCAATACGCTGCCGGTGGAATTCCTCTTGAGGAAAAGCATATGACCTGTAAGAAAGCACTTGGCTCATGGGAATGCTGGCTAAAGGGCTGTGCAAAGCGCTACTACTGGAATAAGCAGGCTGTATGGATTGATTTTTCTTGCCAGATGGCATTTGATGCATTAAATTTGGCAGAAATGGCAGATCTGTTGGGAGAGCAAGATAAGGCTACTGAGCTACGTGCAGAGCATGCAGAATTGGCAGAGAAAATTAATCAACACTGCTGGAACGAGGAGGCTGGCTGGTATTTTGATACCTGTGCGGATGGTCATATTCTTCGTTACCATCTTGCTTCTGCATGGGCTTTGATTGCTGAGATTGCTCCACCAAAGCGTGCAAAGCGTGTTATTGATAAGCTTAAGGATCCAGAATACTTTAATCGTCCAATCCCATTCCCAGCTTTAGCAAAGGTTGATCCAGAGTATGAACCTGAAACAGGCTATTGGCGTGGTGCCGTATGGCCAAGCACAAATTATATGGTAATTCATGGTCTACTAAAATATGGAGAGAAGGAATTTGCTGAGGATGTTGCTCGTCGTTACTATAATGCTTATGCAGCACTTTGGGAAATCACTGGCTCTGTATGGGAAAATATTTCTTGTGAGCAGTGCGACCATATAAAACCTTGGTCTGGCGAAAACTTCTGTGGCTGGGGTGCAATAGCTCCAATTGCATTACCAAAGGAATTTGGTTGGTAAAATAAAAAAACACTCACTTCGATAGTTGTGAGTGTTTTTTTATATATGAGTACAAAAAAAAACTCCGATTAGGAGTTTGAAATGGAGCGGGTGATGGGAGTCGGACCCACGTGACCAGCTTGGAAGGCTGGGGCTTTACCGTTAAGCAACACCCGCTTTCAAAAAAGTGCCTATAATTTATCAAATACGTTTGTCAAAAGCAAGCATTATTTTTTTTATTTTTTCTTAAAAAGACAAATGAACTTTTTTTTAGATTTGCAAATTTCCAGCTAATTTGAAAAGAAACCTCACTCCGCTAGTGTTTTATAAAGAGTGTGGAGAAGCGACTTCCAGTCGCTTTGCGTGCGCTAGCACGTGGTGGCTAAAAGTGCGAAGAAGTGACGCAGAGCATCTGCACGTGATGGCTAGAAGTGCGAAAAAGGGACGCAGAGACGCAGAGGACGCGGAGGACGCAGGGCTTGCGTGGTGGCTTGTATGGTGGTATCGATGATAACACTTCCGCTTGTCGTTGCCTAGTTTTGCTCTTGTTGTCGCAAAGGCAACTTCCAAGCGCTAGTGTGTTCGACCCCAAAGAAGGCAAA
>JAFUOX010000101.1 GCA_017481725.1 Kiritimatiellia bacterium
GTGATGGGTGTGGTGATGGGGCGCGAATGCGCACATTACCGCTTGTTGTTGCTTTTATTATTGCGAAATCTGACGAAGCAATAATGCAACTGCCAAGCGCTAATGTGTACGACCCACAAAGGTTGTTGAGACAGGGAGCGTAATGAACGTGATGCCAAAGGGACGCAGAGACAAGGAGCGTAATGAACGTGATGGCGGGTATGATTGGTGTATGGTAAAAAACATTTGTACAGTGCGAAGTTTTAAATTATTATATATTTAATTTAGTTTTTTTATAAAATTTATTTGTAATTAATTTTTAATTATAATATAATCTTTACATCTTTTGAAAATAATTATTTACATCAACATATTAGAAATAGATTAAAAACACAAGGAGATGCATTATGGACATTAATGATATTACTAAAGCAATTATTGATGCTAGCATAAATCTACATAAAAAATTTGGACCAGGTTTATTGGAATCTATTTACGAAAAATTGCTCGTTATTGAGTTAAGAAGCAAAGGACTATTAGTAGAAGAACAGAAATGGCTTCCACTAATTCATAAAGGCATTAAATATGACAATGCTTATCGCATTGACTTATTAGTAAACAATCAGGTTATTGTTGAAGTAAAATCAGCAAAAGCAATGGAGCCAATTTTTACTAACCAATTAAGATCATATTTAGTTCTCTCTGGTCTAAATGTTGGAATTTTAGCAAACTTTGGTATGAGCACTATGAAAGAAGGATTGAAACGTATTGCAAACAATTTCAACAACAATCCAATCCATTAACTTTATATTATACGTCTCGTCCCTTTGGCGTCACGTGCACCACAGTCACAGCGGCGTCCCTTTGGCATCACGTGCATCACTCCTCGCACTTTTTGCCATCACGTGCATCACGCTCTGCGGCTTAATTATCTTGTGGTCGTACACACTAGCGCTTGGAAGTTTCCTAATTGCTACTGAAAGGCAAAGCAATAACTCAGGAAACGACAAGCGGTAGTGTTTTCGCCGACACCACCACACAAGCCACCCTAGAGCTCTGCCCCCTCTGCGCCCTCTGCGCCCTCTGCGTCTCTGCGTCCCTTTGGCATCACGTTTGGCATCACGTTTGGCATCACGTTGGCGTCCCTTTGGCGTCACGTTTGGCATCACGTTTTTTTGATTATTGGCTGTAGGTTGTTGTATGCGAATGTGTTATGTTGTATGCAATGATAAAGTCTTGTATTTGTATTTTTCTGTCAAAAAATGCTAAATACTATGGTTTGACGGGTGTATTGTTGCCAATAGCTATTTTATGGCATAAATTATGCTTGTTTCAAGAGTGGTACTATAGGATGTGAAAATTTTAAAAAACATATTAACTAATTATGGTTTATATGGTAAAATATTCGCATAAAGTTTCAAATATGGTAAGGAGAAAATATGAAACATAAACATACTTCCGCATTTGCGGCAGAAAAAACACTAACAAGCTCAAGCTTGTTTCTATCATTCGTTGCCGCAATGGTGATTTGCGGATGTCAATCAGAAGATTCTGCACCAGCAGCAGAGGCACCTGCAGCAAAGGCACCAGCAGTAGAGGTTCCAAAAACAATAGTTCCTGATATTGTTGAAAAGAATCCATTTGGTGAGCTAGTTCTTGTTGACATGATTGATTGTACACAGGAAACTCATGATTTAGAGGTTTATCCAAAGGATGCTTCTAAGATTGAGACAATTTTAGGCGTTCCTCATCGTGTGCTTCAGGTTCAAGATGATGAAGGCTCATACATCAAGTATAGAGTAGGTAAAGGCAAGAACCTCAAGGCTCACGGATCTTATGTTCTTGTTATAGATTACCCAGATGATTTACCACGTAACTACCTAGTACGTAATGGTGCTATGGAGTCAAAGCGTTCATTCTACACAGGTAAGAATGGTGGCGATTGCTGGGGTGCTTTATATGTAAACCACAATATTGAATCACTTAATATCCCTCAGTCCGGAAAAATTGAGCAGTGGGTTGCATATATGTCCATAATGGATGAGACAGCAAACTACAAGGAGGATAAGAATTTTGGTCCTAACAATATTACTAAGAATAACGATGGTTTTGATTTAGTAATTGCTCAGTATGGTCGCAAGAACGATCCAAATACAGCAGGTGTTGCACTAAGCAAGATTTATCTATATGAGATGCCAAATGAGGAAGAGAAGTATGCGAAGCTTGTTCTTCCTGAGGGATTACCACAGCGTCACCTATTTTGGCGTGAGGAAATGTCAGATGGAGCAGTTGCACGTAACTACACACCAACTGGCTACTTTAGACACAAGTTCCGCCAGCTAAAAATGCTAGGTATGGATACTTATACAAAGGATCTTTTTGAGTTTGGTCATGTTCAGCATTGGAATCCAGGTGCAGTTGGCCTACGCATGTGGGATAGCGAGCATCGTGATTATTGGGATGCAATCGTAAAAGAGGCAGCTGAGTTTGATTTAAACATCCTTCCATATTATGAGTATGCAGGTGCAAACTATATGGATATTGATGGAGTTCCTTCTCTTGGTCGTCAGCGTAAGGCAGAGCCTCTAAATACAGATATCAAGCCAGAAATGAAAAATTGCTACACGCACATTTCTTGGTCAGAGAAGCTACGTGTTGATATTACTGATCCAGCAACCTATGCAGAATTCAAAAAGGTTATTGACGGAACAATTCTTAAGTATACAGAGCAGAAGGATAATATGCTAGGTGTTTGGATTCGTCCACGTCCAGCACAGATGGCAGTAGGCTTTGCAGATGCAACACGTGAGCGTTTTGCTAAGGAAGCAAATAACGGTGTTGCTGTCACACGTGATGACCTACGTAAGGACAAGGATTTGTACAACCGCTACATCAAGTGGTGGGGCAGAAAACGTGCTGAATTCGGTGCAGGTATGCGCGATTATATGGCAGAGAATGGTGTAAAGAGCCCAATCGTAATTTTCGATGGTGATACATCTGAGCCAGGTAGTGGCATGATAAATCAGAAGGGTGTTGTCACTGATGACCCTGAATATTGGAAGGCTATTCTTGCTGCAGCTCCATTCAACAACACAAATCCTGCTGATTCTGTAACAGACATCAAGAATAAGGCTATCGTAGATGAGCATTGGTTCTTGAAGGGCTTGAAGAGTCCAGCATGGACCTGGGGTCATTGGGAATGGCAGCATGCTTGCCCAGGTG
The DNA here is from genome assembly GCA_017481725.1 of Kiritimatiellia bacterium. Taxonomy (GTDB): domain Bacteria; phylum Verrucomicrobiota; class Kiritimatiellia; order RFP12; family UBA3636; genus RGIG990. The sequence goes on from JAFUOX010000101.1 coordinate 3,202, forward strand.
CTGACCCAGAGAGCTATCATGATTTGTCAAACGTTTGGATTTCTATGACAGTTCACCGCTTGTTCTCAGTGCTTGACCCATACTGCCTTGACCAGTTCAAGAATGCTGATGGTGGTCAGACACTTATTCGTCACTACGGTCTAAATGAGAACAACCTAGCTAAGTTCGTAAGAGATGAAAATTATGTTCCTCAAAAGAACGAGAAGGGTGAGTTCAAGAGAGAGCCATTATGTGGCTATGCAATTCACGATTCAGAGCGTGCAGGTCGTGCTTGTATGCAGACAGAGGTTGTTGCAATGGCAAATGGTAACCCATACAATATTGGTTATTTGATTGGTTCAACCTTTACACGTGGCTTCCCTGGCCCTGTACGTGAGTTCAACCGTAACTTTTTAGCACTTCCAGCACTACCTTCTGAGGTTGTTGCAGATGCATGTGCTGATAAGGAAGTTGTTCTACGCAAGATAGCAACAGAGAATAACGGAACATATTTTGCTCTTGTTCACACTGGTGATACAGCAAAGACAGTAGATGTTCGTTTCCCTGCTGGAACAGAAAACCTAAAGATTATTCTATCTGGTCAGGAGGTTCCTCTAAATGCAGATGGAAGCGTAAGCATCCAGATGGAGCCATGGCAGCTAGTTTCTTTCATTGCAAAGTAATCTTAGATACCATTAAATTTTAATAAAAGGCTGTTGCATCTTTTGTTGGTGTAGCAGCCTTTTTTGATTTCTGAATAGGTTATGTAATTGCATGTGTTTATTGCGAAAGCTGGCGCACCTTTTTTATTAATAAAAATTCTCTAGATTAAGCTTTTGAATGTCTGCTTTCTCCATTGCATTCTTGTTTATATTATAATATAATATAAGCATGAAAGTTAAAACTATAATTACAGGTCTTTATGAGGTTAATACATACCTTGTTTATAACGACCCTAAAAACGTATTTATCATAGATCCAGGTGCAGATGCCGAGGATATTATTAGTGAATTGGAGTCTAATAATTTGACTCCTGCTGCTATTTTATTTTCGCATGGGCATGCAGATCATATTTCTGCACTAGATGGTCTTCTTATGCACTATCAAATTCCTGTAAGGATTATGGCTGAGGATGCAGCATGGGCATTTACACCAATGAATTGTTTTCCAGGCTATGAGCAGATACAAAAGTACCCAGAGAATTTAATTTCCACAATAAAAGAAGGAGATGAAATTTCTGCTGGTGATTTAACACTAAAGGTTTTACATACACCAGGGCATACGCCTGGTAGCGTTTGTTTTGTTGCAGATGATGGGCGTGCCATATTTGCAGGCGATACTCTTTTCTCTGGTTCTATAGGAAGAACGGATTTTCCTGGCGGTGATTGGGGCGCAATGGCACAATCACTAAAAAAGCTTATGCACATTCCTGAGGATTATTGTGTATATCCAGGGCATGGAGAATGTACATCAATTGGTAAGGAAAAACGCACAAATCAATATTGCTTACACATTTTACGAGGTTAATAAAAATATGGAAACAGATAAAATTTCAATTGGTGCCGATGGTATAGATGCCAAGGCTGTAGTTGCTGATATTTTGGCAAGAGTTGAAGAAAAGCGTAAGCAAGGCGTGTATGATGAAGCAAGGGTAGCACGTGCTGAGAAAAACAATCTTCTTACTCTTAAGGATGATGAAAGCTTTATGGAGCAATATTTGCTTTGTTTGCGTCAAATTGTTCCGGTGGATATGAATGATTTTGAGATTATTGAAAAGCGTTCTCGATTCTCAGGTCCACTTGTTAAACTAAAGAAGACAATTTGGAAATTGTTGAAGTTCTATACCTTTAGAATGTGGTCACAGCAGAATCAAACAAATTCACTTTTGCTTGCTGCGATAGAGGTTATGCATAGCAGGCAGAAGCGTGAGATTGCAGAACTAAAGGCTCGTATTGAACAGCTTGAAGGGAAACAGAAGTGAGATTAGCATTTGTTTGCCCCCGCCTACATGAGCCAGGTACAGTAGGTGGTGCAGAAACTTTAATTTACAGCCTAGCAAAGGATGCTGTAACACTTGGACATGAGGTTGAGTTTCTTACAACCTGTGCAAAGAGTCATTTTACTTGGGAGAATGAGCTTCCAGAAGAGACCTTTGTTCGTGATGGAATGGTAGTTCGTCGCTTCAAGGTTGATGAGGATCGCGATGTTAATAGCTTTCTTTCTTTGCAGACAAATATTTGTAGCGGCTACGAGTTAAGTGATGAGGAAGAGGAGCGTTGGCTAAGAAATAGCGTCAATTCAACTGGCTTGGTTGATTATCTTAAGGCAAATAGTGCAGATATTGACCGTGTGATGACAGGACCATATCTTTTTGGCTTGGTGGAGGCAGTTGCACATGCTGTGCCAGATAAGGTGTTGCTTATTCCTTGTTTACATGATGAGCCATTTGCAAGGGTTCGTAGAATCCAAGCAATGTTTAGAGCGGTGCGAGGCTTTTTGTTTAATACAGAGCCAGAGCAAAAGCTAGCACACAGATTGATTTCAGGGCTTGCACCAAAGGTAGAGGCTGTTATTGCAATGGGTATTGAGCCATTTGATGTGGCGAAGGATGCTTTTGCAAAACGCACAGGAATCACATCTCCATATGTGCTTTATTCTGGCCGCCGTGAGCCTCTAAAGGGTACACCAACCTTGGTTGACTATGTTGCTTGTTTTAGAGAGCGTACAGGTAGGGATATTAAGCTGGTTATGACTGGCTCAGGTCATGTTGATATACCAGAAAGCTTGAAGGATCACTTTATTGATTTAGGCTTTGTAAGTGAGCAGGAGAAGCGCGAGGCAATGGCTGGCGCGGTTGCATTTATTCATCCTTCTGTTAATGAGAGCTTGAGTATTGTTATTTTAGAGGCATGGCTAGCACGCACACCTGCACTTGTTCATGCAAGAGGAGAAGTATTAAGATGGCAATGTGAATCTTCAAATGGAGGATTGTGGTTCTCCCGTTATCCTGAGTTTGAAGAGGAGCTGCTGTTTTATTTAGATAATCCAGAGAAAGCCGCAATAATGGCAGAGCAGGGTAGAGCCTATACAGTTGGTAAATATGCACCAGAAGCAGTGCGTGCTCGTTTTGATAAGGCAATAAGGAGCTAAATATGGATTTTGTAAAAAAGACGTCACAATTTCGAGAGCTTGTGGATACACAAATTGCTTCTGTATTTGAGCAGCAAGCAGAGAGAGGTGTCCCAGAGAAGCTTGTTGAGGTCATGGCATATGCAGCAGGGACAGGTGGTAAACGTTATCGTCCAGTGCTGTGCCTAACAGCTTGTCAAGCAGTTGGTGGCAAGGTGGAGAATGCACTTAATGCAGCAATCGCTATTGAGCTATTGCATACATATACGCTTATTCACGATGATTTGCCATGTATGGATAATGATTTGCTCCGTCGCGGTCTCCCAACAGTTCATGCAAAGTATGGTGAGGATGTGGCAGTGTTGGCAGGCGATGGCATGCAGGCTCTTGCATTCGAATATGTGGCTGGAACCTTACGAGACGAGCTTACAGCAGAGCAAAGGCTTGCTCAAATAAAGGAGTTTGCCCGTGCAGCAGGTCCTGCAGGTGTTGTAGGTGGACAATGGGAGGATGTTACGGTTAAGGGTGGGTTCTCTATAGAGCTTGTTGATTACGTGCATCATCACAAAACAGCAGATTTGATTATTTGTGCAACAGTTATGGGTGCAATTGCAGGTGGTGCAAGCACAGAGGTGGTTGAAACACTTCGTGGCTTTGCATTCCGTTTAGGTGTTGCCTTCCAAGTAATAGATGATATACTAGATGGAGATGATCCGGCAAAGGCTAATGAACTAAGCATCTTACGCATTATGAGTGTAGAAGAGGCACGTGCTTTGGCTTGTAAGCTTTCTGATGAGGCAATAGAGCTTCTTGATATGCTTCCACCTATCTCTAATGCAAAGGCAGAGGAAAGTCGTGCAAATCTACGTATGCTTGTAGAAGAACAACTAAAGCGCACAATTTAATGTTGGTTTTAAAGTAATTCTTTTTTTAGAAGGGAAAATATTATGATAAAGGTAAAGGTAGTTGGTGCCAGTGGTTATGGCGGTATTGGTATTATTGAATTGTTACTTAAGCATCCAGAGGCAAAGCTTACTAGCTTAGTTGCTATGGAGAGTGTTGGTATGCCAATCTCTCAGATTTGGCCTCATCTAATGGGCTTTTGTGATATGGAGGTGACTTCTCCAGATGATCCACGAGCACAAGAGCCAGCAGATGTTGTATTTATGGCAACTCCAGACCGTGTTGGCATGAATAATGCAGCTGCAGAGCTAGCAAAGGGTGCAAAGATTATTGACTACAGTGGTGACTTCCGCTTTAATACAGCTGAGGAATATGCTGAATATGCAACACGCATTGGTAAGGACCCAATCCATGCTGCTCCAGATTTGCTTCCTCTATCAGTTTATGGTGCACCAGAATTGCATCGTGCAGACATCAATGTGGATCGCAAGATTGTTGGCAACCCAGGTTGCTTTGCTATTAGTTGTATCTTAGGCTTGGCACCTGCTGCAAATGCAAAGCTTTTCACTCCAAATAGTGTAATTTGCGATTGTAAGTCTGGTATCAGTGGTGCCGGTAAAAAGCTTGCTGCAACCTTCCACTATCCAAACCGCTATGATATGATGAATGCTTATAAGCTTGCAGGTCATCAGCATGTTTGTGAAATAGAGCGTGAGCTTTCAAAGCTTGCAGGTGAGAAGATTATGCTTACCTTTACATCACAGGTTGTTCCTCTATGTCGTGGCATCATGTCATGCCTATATGCAGATTTGCGTGAGGATATGACAGAGGAGCAGGTAATAGAAATTTACAAGGAATTCTATAAGGATAGTCCATTTGTTCGCGTGCTTCCATCAACAGCTGCAGTTGGTTCTATGCACGTTCGTGGCACAAACTTTACAAACCTTGTTATCAGCGTAGATCGCCGTGTTCGCCGCTTGCGTGTAGTTTCCTACATAGATAACCTTGTAAAGGGTCAGGCAGGTTCTGCATTGCAGAATATGAACCTCATCTTTGGCTTGCCAGAAACAACCGGCTTGGATCATCCATCCTTCTTCCCATAATTCAAAATTTGGTAGTGTATATCAAATTTAGATTTGTGAGTTGCTAATAGGTAATAACGAATAATTTAGGTAAAATAATTTAACAATTAAAAAAGGGTAAATACTATGGAAGAGAATAAAGTAATTAAGTCAATTATTGGTGATGATATTGAAATCACAGGTGATGTTAAGTGCTCTAGCCAGCTACAGTTTGATGGTAAGCTAGATGGTAATTTGGTTTGCACTGGTGCTGCTGTAATTGGTAAGACAGCTGTTGTTAAGGGCAATATTACAGTAGAGTCTGTAACAATCAATGGCACAGTTCAGGGCAACATCATTGCTAAGGATCGCATTGAAATGAAGAGCACAGCACGTGTTCAAGGCGATATTAAAGCAAAGCGCTTGTCTGTAGAGGATGGTGTAACCTTCATTGGTCGCTCTGAGGTAAATCCATCTGGTGTTGCTCCAGAAGCTGCTGCACCAGCACCAGAAGTAAAGAAATAATTTAGCCTTTTTATAGTATATATTGGCGGATATGGACACTAAAGCTCTATGCCGCCATAATATGTTTTACAGAAGCCTTAAATCAATGTTCAAGCTTTAATTTCTTATCGTAGAAATTATTGAATAAATTATATGGCAAAGCGCACCGTAGAAGTAATTGATGGCTTTTCTCAGGTGCAGGCGTATAAGCGTGCAGTAGCAAAGGGTGCATCCGTAACACCGGCAAGAGTTAAGCCAGAAGCAAATGCAAATAGCAGCACAAATGTAGGAACTGCCTCAAGTGCTGTCGGTGGTGTTCGCACTCGAGTTGCCACTGTTGGTGCTCGTACAATGCCTTCTGCCTCTACTGCTACAGTAACTCCAGTTGAAGCCACTCCTATGAAGGCAATTGGCGTTACTGTTGCCCCCAAAAAACGAATTGTTACTTGTTATAGCTGCGGTTATAGCTTTACTGCCACAGGCAAGCTCCATGTCCCATATTGTCCTAAGTGCAAGCTAGTGCTTTGTGTAGATGATATGATTATTGATGGAGAGCAAACCACAGATGTTCAAACCATTGGTGATGTTATTGTAAAGCCAACAGCACAAATCAAAGAGGGACTTACAATAAATGGTCGCTCTGTTACAATCGGTGGCGATGTAAGTAAATGTGCTGCTGTACTTGCTTCTGAACAAATTGTTTTGGAAACAGGAGCTGTTTTTAGTTCAACAGTTCTTGAGAAAACATCAGTGGTAGTTGCAGCTGGTGCCGTGGTTAATGTTAATGAGATTTTGAAATGTACCCGCCTAACAGTGTTCGGAAGGCTTTCTGGTAACGTCCATGCCAAGGATGTCGTTACAATAATGCCAGGTGGCTATATTGTTGGAGATGTTTCTGCACAAAGCTTGGTAATGGAGTTTGGTGCAGGGCTTTGTGGAGCATGTAGAATAATAAGGCAGTAGCTTTAAGCTAAAGAGAAATTATAATAATGAATGCAGAACAAAATAAAAGGCACTCTGAATGCTTTGAACCAACACGTCACATATATGCTCGCTACTCAAATCTATTCCTAGTGCTAATGGTAATATCAATTATTCTAGTGCAGCGCGGGGTAGTTGTTGGTGGCTATGTTTATTATATTCCAATGATTATTTCATTATGGTGTGCAGCCGCAGCAGGACTTCTAAGTAATGCTTATCAAGTAAATGAACCATTGGCATTTGGTAAACAAGAAACAGGAGAGCAGGTGTGGTATGGAAAACTATCGTTTGTTCCATATTTGATTCCTCTCTGGATACGCCAATTTATTATTACACGATGCACTAAAGAGCCTGCATATAATGAGCTGCTTTCGGGTGTGTTTATTGGACGCCGACTGTCTAAAGCAAGCCAGCTCCCTGAAGGATGCACAACAATTGTTGATCTTGCAGCAGAATTTCCTGAAGCAAAAAGTATTCGTAAACTACCTGGCTATAAATCTTTCCCAATACTAGAGGCTAGTGTTCGCTCAAAAGATGAACTAAAAGAGTTTATCGCAACTCTACCAGAGCATGGTATATATATACATTGTGGACAGGGACATGGACGCACAGGATTCTTTTCCGCTGCATTTTTGATTGAGAGGGGATATGCAAAGACGCTTGAAGAAGCTGAGGCGATGCTAGTAGCAGCACGACCAAAGCTAAAGCTGCGCAAGTCTGGTCGCTCTGTATTAGCTAATTGGTTTACTAAATAATTTGTAAAATATTCGTTTTTTTCTTGCAAAATAAACAAAAAAGTTGGAAAATTAAAGTGTTTTTAAAATTATAAATGAGGATTTAAAAAATGTCAGATATAGATTGGTCTAAATTAGGCTTTGGTTATAGAGATACAAACTGCCATATTCGCTATACATGGAAGGATGGTGAATGGGATAATGGCGAGCTAGTGAAGGAGCCATTTGTTAATTTGCATATCGGTGCTGCTTGCTTACATTATGGCCAGGAAGCATTTGAGGGTATGAAGGCATTCCGTTGCAAGGATGGTAAGGTACGTATTTTTAGACCATATGATAATGCAAACCGTATGTTCCGTACAGCAAATCGTGCTTGCATGGCACCAGTTCCACCTGAGATGTTTGTTGATGCAGTAAAGCGAGTTGTTCGTGCAAATGAGGAGTTCGTTCCTCCATATGGCACAGGTGGCTCTCTTTATATCCGTCCTTTGTTGATTGGCTCAGGTATTCAGATTGGTGTTGCTCCAGCCAAGGAATATACATTTATCGTGATGGTAATGCCTGTAGGTGCATATTACAAGGGTGGTTTGAAGCCAGTTCGTGCAATTATTTATGATGAATTTGATCGTGCAGCACCTCTTGGTACAGGTGATATCAAGATTGGTGGCAACTATGCTGCAAGCTTGTATGCACATGAAAAGGCAAAGGCTGCTGGTTACCCTGTAGAGCTATATCTAGATTCAAAGAGTCACACATATGTTGAGGAGTTTGCAACCTCCAATTTCCTTGGTATTACTAAGGATGGCACATATGTGACACCAGATTCAACCTCAGTTCTTCCAAGTGTTACAAACCTAACATTAAAGCAGATTGCTGCAGATTCTGGTCGTAAGGTTGAGGTTCGCCCAATCCCATTTACTGAGCTAGAAGATTTTGTTGAAATCGCTGCTTGTGGAACAGCTGTTGTTGTTACACCGGTTTATGAGATTACACGTGGTGATAAGGTTATTACACTAGGTGATAGTGAATCATGTGGTCCAGTTGTCCAAGAATTATATGAGAAGGTTCAAGCTATTCAGTATGGTGAAGCACCAGATGTTCATGGCTGGTGTGAAGAAATCTAATGCTGGGCTAATGTTAAGCCAATTTTAGAATTTGGATTAATATTTTACAAAATGCGTATAGGGTTGCCTATGCGCATTTTCTCTTTTATTTATCCAAGATAATGTACCTTAAGTGTATCAATTTCCCCTGTTTCTTTTAAATCAATCTCCACGAATGGAAAATTTCTTTCGCAAAGTGCAGGTGCAATGATAATAGGGAATGGAGAACGAAAGGATGGCATAGCTCCAGCATGCTCATGCCCACTGACTGATAGTACCACGTTGCCACATGACGCGAAAATCTCCTCCGCATTGTCGTAATTATATTCGCAGCGGATTGTGCGTGGCATATAGAGAGGTACATGCTGCAATAGAATGGTAGGCTTTTCTTGGCTTAGCTCCTTTATGCGATTAAGTGCTTCTGGAGATTTACGTGCATTGTAGCCAGCTGTTTGTTCATCATCAGGGAATGGCATAAACCTGAAGCCCTTGATGTCTATAAACTCAGGAGGACGCTCAAAGGTTTGATAAAATACCTCTGGCTTGGGATCGTGATTGCCAGGAATTGCTATAGATGGACAATTAGCTCGTTTAAATATTTCTGCAAGTGGCTTTAATAGCTCGGGTTCATTGTCGTTATTTATAAAATCACCTAGCCCTAACACAATGTCTGGCTTAATTTCCGCATTTAAGCACTCTATTACTGCAGAAAGTAATTCTGGAGCTCTTTCTCCAACGCGATTAGTGCAATCCTCAATCTTTGATTTTGTGTAATGTAAATCTGTGATTACTGCTATTTTCATAAATTTCCTTTCTTATAATAGAAAACATATTTTGGGCCTACTGCACATAGGCTATTTTAAAAGCTTTTTACGAGCAAATCCTGCAAATAATGCTCCCGATATATTGTGCCAAACGCTGAATATTGCTCCTGGTAATGCCGCTGCAATAGAGAAAAATTGCTTTGATAGGGCTGTTGCTAAACCAGAATTTTGCATTCCGACTTCTATTGCGATAGTTATCGAGGTCTTGAGGTCGCATTTTAATAGACGTGCAATGCCAAAACCAAATCCCAATCCTGCTAAATTATGTAAGGCTACTGCACAAAAAACTAATATCCCACAGCTACGAATTGTTGCAACATTTAGAGCCATAATTATGCCTATAACAAAAACTATTCCTACAACGGAAAATATTGGGCATATCGTGTTTAATATAGCCTGTTGCTTTCTAAAAATACGGTTGATGATTAACCCAAGTGCTACTGGGATTCCCACCATATAGAGAATATCTTTAAACATTTTAAATGCTTGTACTTCAACGGTATTACCCAAGTATAAAGAAGAAATTAGTGGTGTTAAAATGATGCCAGCCACAGTAGAGCAGGCAGTCATTGTTATTGATAGAGCCACATCTCCACCTGCAAGATATGCAATAACATTTGATGCTGTTCCCCCAGCAACAGTTCCGACCATGATTAGTCCTATATATTGGTCTTTAGGAAGGTTTAGGACTTTACCAATAAGGCATGCAAGCAATGGCATTAGTAAAAATTGAAGCACAAGCCCAATAATCACAGCACGGGGCTTTTTGATTGCTGCTGCAAAATCAGATGTTGACAATGTTGCTCCCATGCAAAGCATAATAAAACCGAGCAATGGAACAATTAGAAATCCCAAGTGATTAAGTGTGTTTGGGAAAACACATGCAAATATAGAAAAAATAACAGCACAAAGAGGAAATATTTTTACTACAAGCTTTGTCATAAAATACCTTTTCAAATACCATATCAAAATGTTTTCACCTATTTTAACAAAAAAACATACATATTTAAAGTACCACATACACAGAATCGCACTGCTATGCTCCCGCGTACACGGATGAGTGATGTGTCGCTATCGCTCTGGCCTTCGGCGAAACACGGAGAATAAAGAGAACGGAGACACGGAGAGTTGCCACGCAATATTTTAATAAGACTCATAGGACTTATAAGTCTTATGAAATGGCTTGTTAGCACGCACACTGATTGTCGCTTGCGCTTGAGCCTTCGGCGAAACGCGGAGAATAAAGAGAACGGAGACACGGAGGGATTGTTGGGTTAATTGTAGATGATTGCTAATAAATACTCCCTTTCCTCCGTACTCCGTGTTAGGCGAAAGCAATAAGTGCGAAGGTCTCTGCGTCCCTTTGGCGTCTCGTGCATCACGTTCCGCGTCTCTACGGTAGATAAAAATTCAATTGCCTACAAAAGTATTTGTGTTAGGTAACGAAATGCACCGGTAATCAACTCCCATTGATTATTGATTGTTACCTATCGTTTATGGTAGAATATGCACAAATATTTATAAATATTTGTTCTTAAAAATTTAAACTATGGATAAAATTGCTATGAAAGAAATCCCACAAACAGGAAAATTTGGTCACTTTAGCCCAGATGGCTTGGAGTATGTAACAACCCGTCCAGATACACCACGCCCATTCGATAACTTTATTTGGAATAAATCTATTATTGCCAATATCCAGCAGACAGGCGTTGGATATACCGATTACCAGATCGGCACTAATGAGATGACAAAGCTCTCCACTGGTATTGGCCGAATTTGCGATTTCGACGTGTTTGGTCGCGATACATTTATGAACCGTCTAATCTATATTCGTGACAACGAGACGGGCAAGTTCTGGAATGTTGGCTGGGAGCCTGTTAAGGCAAAGTATGACAAGTTTACTTGCCGTCATGGTATTGGCTACACAATTATTGAAAACTCAACAAATGGTGTTGATGCTTCCTATCGCATCTTTGCTCCACGCGGCGATGAAGCAGCAGAGTATTGGACAATCACTCTTAATACATCAACACCTCGCGACTTGACAGTTTTTGTATATACACAGATTTCCTTCAAGTATATGTGGGGCTTTAACTCCTATGGTGATATGTTCTACCGTAACTCACAGCTTGATGAAGCAAATAACATGATGGTATTCGTTAAGCACCCATTTGTTACACCACACAATTTCCAGACAGGCTTCCTAGCTGCTGACGTAAAGATTGATGGCTTTGATGGTAGCAAGGATTTCTTTGTTGGTCAGTACAATGCATTGAATGAGCCACGTGCTGTTATCGAAGGCAAGTGCTCTGGTTCTATCGGTAGCTCTGATTCAACAATTGCAGCTGTTCAGTTTAACCTAGGTAAGGTTGAAGGAGAGAAGAAGCTAAATCTTATCTTCGGTGTCACAGATTCTGTAGAGCATGCAGTAGAGCAGAAGACTCGTGCACTCGATAATGTTGAGGCAGCATGGGAGTATATGCTAGCAGAGAAGCGTGAGATGTTCGCTCACAACTCAGTTGAAACACCTGATGCAATGTTTAATGCAATGTTTAATGCATGGCACAAGCAGCAGGCTCGTTTTGGTGCAGAGTGGTGCCGTTGGGGTTGGATGGGCTATCGCGATATTGTTCAGCATGGTATGGGCGTTTCTTCCTTCATGCCTGAGCGCTCTCGTGAGATTTTGCTTGAAGCATTTAAGTATCAGTATGCTTCTGGCTTGGCTCTACGTGGTTGGAATCCAATTGATACAAAGGAATATTCAGACTCTGCATTGTGGCTAGTGTTCTCTTTGACTGCATACTTGCGTGAGACAGGAGATCGTGATTTCTTGGATATCGTTGTTCCTTTCTACGATGAGGGTGAGGATACAGTGCTTGGTCATATCCGCCGTGCACTTGACTTCCTAGAGCGTAATAAGGGCGTTCACAAGCTATTGCTAATCAAGTTTGGTGATTGGAATGACTCTTTGACAGGTATCGGTAAGGGAGGAAAGGGTGAGTCTGTATGGCTATCTATGGCTTATGCAGAGGCTCTAAAGCAAATGCAAGAGCTATATAAGTGGCTTGATGATGATGAAGCTGTTGTATATTACGCTACACGCTATGAGAATATCAGCGATGCAATTAACGAGCACGCATGGGATGGCGATTGGTATGTTCGTGGCTTTGATGATGATGGCAATGCAATTGGCTCAAGCAAGTGCAAAGAGGGCTTTATTTACTTGAATGTACAGAGCTGGTCAATGATTAGCGGTGTTGCTAATGAAGAGCGTCGCGCAAAGATTTTTGCAGCAATAGATAAGAAGCTAAAGACACCTCTAGGCTATCAGCTAATGGCTTCTGCATACAAGACCTTTGACCCAGTTATTGGTCGTGTGACAGCAATGGAGCCAGGTATCTGTGAAAATGCTACAATCTACTCACATGGTAACTCATGGATGGTATTGGCACTATTGCGTAATAACGAGATTGCTCGTGCATGGCAGCTATATCAGGATGCAACACCAGCATTTGGCGAGGGCGAACTAAAGGAAAATAACCCACGCTTTGTTTATGGTAACTGCTACTTCGGTCCTGAGCACCGCAATAGCCCATACAAGATGGAGTTTAACTGGATTACAGGCTCAATCTCTTGGTTCTACAATAATCTACTTGATGAGTTGCTAGGTGTACGTCGTGAATATAAGGGCATCAAGATTGCTCCACGTATCCCAGCAGAGTGGGATGGCTTTAAGTTTACTCGTATGTTCCGTGGCAAGGTGCTAAATGTAGAGGTAAAGGGCAATGGCTCCACAGTTAAATCTGTTGTTGTTAATGGCGAAGCAATTGAGGGCAACTTCATTTGCGAGTGCAAACTAACAGCAGAGACCTCTATTGTTGTAGAGATGGCATAAGGTGCAAAGCACTAGCGGTCTAGAAAATAAGCAGACAGGCGGTTTTTCGCTTGTTGAGGTTATGGTAGCATTAGCACTTTGTGTGCTAGTGCTACCAATTGCTATGACACTGCTTTCAACAAATCTGGGCCGCATAAACGAGAATGAGGCAAAGCTAAGCAATGCAGCTGTGGCAGCGTGTATTTTAGAAACAATGGCTGCAGAGCGTCAGCTTGATTTAGATACACCTATTGCCAAGCAAAGTCAGTATGGACAAACATATTTGTCTATATCAGAGCACAAGCTATCTAATGAGATACCATATTTAGAGCACAGCGTTAAGCCATCAGCTGCTTCAACTATGAATGTTGTGGCAAAGTATTGCTTGCCTCCAGAGATAAATCTTAATTATCAAGCACAAACTAATTCGAACACAAGCGTGTGGCAGGGTAAGCTCCCGTCAGTGGAGGCTCTTAAGGAATGTGCTTACAGCTTTGAGGAGCTGCAGAAATGAAGTGCGTATTATTTCCTCAAAGAGTAGCGACACTCTGCCACAAGGGTCGCCTAGGCTTAACGCTTGTTGAGCTAATAATAGCAATAAGCTTATCTGCTATCATTATGGGTGCATGTGCATTATGTGTTTCCACAGCTGTGAAGGCTTGGGGACATGTTAATGCAATGGATACTTCAGAAATATCTCAGGCACGTATTGTTTCAGCCTTGCAGCGAGATATTGCTTCTGCTACACGCTTGAACGAGACGCTTTTTGAAGGAAATTCTTCAAGGATGACGTTTTCTCGTCTCTCTCAAATTTCATTTGCAGATTATGGGGTTATCACAATTCCATGCAAGGTGGAGTGGTCCCGAAATAGTGCAGGAAATTTAATCCGTAAGGAGTCCACAATTACAGATATTCCTTCATTAAAATATGATACAGAGCAAGATTTTGGCAAATGCTCAACCTTTTTGCTTAGCTATGCAGGGATTCCTTTAAACACAAAGTCTTTTACACCTAATCCATCTATCACATCATCTGTTAAACCAACCTATGAGTGGCAGAGTGAGTGGCCTGGCTTCCAACATTATCCAGCAGCAGTCAAGGTGCAGCTAGATGATTTTCAGTTCCTTGCCCGCGTAATGGTTTATAGCTCGCCAGACACCCAGACTCCGCAGAAAGGAGCTGCTGAGAATGAATAAAAACAATCGCAGTGGTTCAGTTCTCCTGTTTGTTATAATTACTATTGGCGTAATTATTGGAATGGTGTCATTAAGTGTTGGCTATGCTTATAATCGAGCCCGCTTAATAGCAGCAGAGGAAGCAAGTTATTCCTTGCGTAATAAAGCTCTAAATGTGTTGTCGCAGGTAATGTGGAATATAAATGCAGACACGAATGGCTTTGATTGTGCGGTGGAAGGCTCAATGGCTTCTAGGGCTATAGATGGATGTGAAGTTATTATAGAGCCAGCTAATGCTCGGTTTAATTTCTCTAGCTTCCCAAGTAAATGCTTTGTTGAGCTTGTCCCAGCACTTGTGCCAGAGGATGTTAAGGACGCAGATAAAGTTGCACAGGCCATTGAGGATGCATGGGTAGAAGCAATGCAGCTCTATGGAGAGCAATATACACTTAATGCTATTGAGGAGCTATATGGTTTTTCAAGGCTAGGCAATGCAGATCCACTTATTTTTGAAAGCATTTTTAAGTATTTTACGGTTTATAGATATATGCGTGAAGATCAGAAGCTAAATTTGAATATGGTTCATCTTTATATGCTTCCGTATCTTGCTTCAGCAAATAATGTCGAAGCAATGCAAGCTTTCCAAGAGCGCCTTAAGCTTATCCGAGAGAAGGACCTGTTTTTTGTGGGAACGGATGCTTTGAGTGCAAAGGCTGTGCTTTTAGAAGCCAGCCAATCACAAAGCTTTTCTCAGTCAGACGCTTTGCTACTTATGAGCTTGGCAAATAGCTTCACTGTTGCATCTGATGATTTTTATATCACGATTGTGGCACGTGATGCTGCTTCAAGCCATCGTATAGAATGTGTGTATGAGCGAGGCACTGGCAAAATCAAAAGGTGGGTAGAGTAGTATGAAAGCGAGCATTCAATTAAAGATAATGGGCTGCCGCCTAAATCATGCTGAGGGAGCATTTATTCAAGGTGCTCTTGAGAGGCAGGGCTACTCATTTACAATAGACCCTGCCACAACGCCCGATTATGTGATTATTCATACCTGTACAATTACAGCTCAGGCACAGCGTGAGGCTCAGCGTCTAGTGCGTGGGTATTTACGTGCTGGTGTGCGAGGCGTAATTGTCTCCGGGTGCGCAGCAAGCACAGATAAAGAGCATAATTTTGAAGCAAATGGAGCTGCTGCAGTAGTTGCCAATTCTCTTGGCGAAGTGCGATATGGCACTGATGCGGATGCAAATGCCATAGCAGAGCGAGTGCTGTTCGCTCTTACGCATGGTGCCGTCGAGGGCGAGTATATGCCAAGCTTTGCCTCCACGCGTGCATCAGTGAAGATTCAGGATGGATGCAATTTCCGTTGTGCCTACTGTATTGTGCCAGATGCACGCGGAGAACCACGCAGCCGTGGGGTAGATGATATTCTTGCAGAATGCGATATGCTCCTCTCAAAGGGCTTCCGTGAGCTTGTCCTAACGGGCGTGAACACAATTTGCTGGCGTGCAGATGGCTTGAACCTTTGCGGACTTATTAGAAAAGTGGCTTCCGATAGCAGAGTTGGACGCATAAGGCTTGGCTCTATTGAACCACGCACAACAGAGCGTGAGCTAATTGAGCTAATGGCTGACCCAGCAGCCAAGCTTTGTCAAACCCTTCACTATCCACTTCAAAGTGGCTCTAATAATATTTTAAAGCTAATGCGCCGACACTACACGCGAGAGGAGTATTGCGAGGTTGTTGAAGCAGCCCTTGAGACCCTGCCACAAATCGGCTTAGGAAGTGATATTATTACAGGCTTCCCTGGTGAGACAGAGCAGGATTTCTTGGATACAGTTGAAATTGTAGATCGCTTCCCATTTAGCAATTTACATGTGTTCCCATATAGCGAGCGCCCTGGCACACCGGCGGCGACCCTGCCACATTCTGTGCCTATGGATGCTCGCCGCAATCGTGCAAAGCAGCTTATCGCAATTGGAGAAAGAAAGCGTAAGGAGTATGCACAGAGCTTTATTGGAAAGGCGGTAGAGGTGCTTGTTGAACGCATAGATGATGAGGGAGTTGGGCGTGGTTGGACAAGCGAATATCTTGAGACAAGGATTTCTGGCTGTACCGCAGCAGAGGTAGGCTCTTTAATATCGGTTCTCCCGCACGAAGTGAATTTAGATGTGCTCCATGCTACAATCAATCAAAAGTAAAGGAAAACTAAAATGGAACGCTTAATAACCTATGAAAATTTGAGAAATTTTGCTTATTCAAATGATCATATTTGTGAGGGGCAAATCAAGGGAATTGTTCTTGATTTCTTTGGACTTGGTGGACAGCACATGTATTCAGAGGATACATATACGGCTCAGCAATATGCAAAGCATAATATCCTCTTTGTCGTTCCATACAACAATCCATGGGCTTGGATGAATAAGCAAGCAGTTGCTTATACGGATGAAATTCTTGATGTGCTTTTTGAGAAATATAACTTACCAGAGGGCACACCTGTGGTTTCTACTGGTGGCAGCATGGGCGGTCAGTCTGCTCTTGTTTATACACGCTATTCGAAGCGTACTCCAGTTGCCTGCGTAGCAAATTGCCCCGTATGCGATATGGTGTTTCACTTTACAGAGCGAGAAGATTTGCCACGCACAATCTATAGTGCATACTTTAATGAAGATTGCACAATGAATGAAGCATTAGAGAAGCATTCACCATTGCACTTGGCTTCACAGATGCCAAAGATAAAGTATCTTATCTTTCATTGTGATGATGATAGAGCTGTTAATATCGATAGCCATTCTCGCAGGTTTGTTGAAGCCATGATGGCTTTAAGTCACGATATTTCATTTGTTGTTGTTCCAGATAAGGGACATTGTAATATAGGTGATGAGAATTACAAGAAGTTTATGGATTTTTGTATTAACACAATAGAAAGCATTTAATTTAATATAAAAAAGGGAGTAATTATGGCTACAACAAAAAAACTTAAGGCAGCAATTCTTGGCTTTGGCGGTATGGGACACTGCCACGCATCACAATATGGTGCACAAAAGGACGTAAAGCTTGTGGCAGTGTGTGATATTGATCCATCAAAGTTTTTTATGGACAATGTTGAACTAAACTTTGGCGACAGTGGTAAGACAGATGTAAAAGCGTTAAAATGCTATACATCGTATGAGGAGCTAATTGCTGGCGAGCCAGATTTGGATTATATTGATATTTGCTTGCCATCCGATTTGCATTGTGAATATGCTTGCCGAGCAATGAATGATGGCTTTAATGTGCTTTGCGAAAAGCCAATGGCACTTAATACAGCAGATTGCGATAAAATGATAAAAACCTCTAAGGCAACAGGTAAGCTGTTGATGATTGCACAGTGCTTACGCTTTAGTGATTCATTTAACATGATTCGCAAGTTCTATGAAAATGGCAAATATGGAAAGCTACTACGCTTTTCACTCCACCGTATGGGAGGCTTCCCTAAGGGATGGTTCCGTGAGGTAGATCGTTCTGGTGGTGCTTTGATGGATTTGCATATTCATGATATTGATTTTGTTATGTATATGCTAGGTAAGCCTGATAGCCTACGTGCTCGCGGTGTAGTTGTAAAGAGTGGTGGTGTTGATGATTTAAGTGTAAATCTAAACTACAAGGATGGACCAATCGTTGATGCAGAGAGTTCATGGGCTCGTGGTGGCTGGCAGTGTGGTATGGCTGCTGTTTTTGAGAATGCAACAGTTGCAACTGATGGTGGGGATGTAACTATTTATCAGATGGATAAGCCATTAAAAACACTTAAGCCTAAGAATGATAATATGTACTTTAACGAAATAGCATACTTTGCTAAGTGCGTAAAGACAAACACATTACCAGATGTTGCTTCTCTTGAGAGCATCCGAGAGACAATTCGTGTGCTTCTGCTTGAAACAAAGTCAGCACTCGCTGGGGGCAAGTGTATTAAGCTATAAGCTTGGTCTTATCAGCTAGAATCAAAATATTATTTTTTAAATAATATGTGAATACCCCCCACAATTTAGGGTAAAAAACTCAGATTCTCCGTCGTATGGAGTATCTGAGTTTTTCTGCATAATAATTGCAGATGCCATAAATAATCCCATACTTCGAGTTGCATTTGCATAGTACACGATTATGAATGAATAGCTTAGATAAACTTTTCTATATTTGCCATAGAAGTACGTATGCTTGAAATGCCTTTCTAAAAATGGTATAATTTTTCATAATTTTTTTGGAGTTTTATATGAGTTTGAAAAGTAAATTTATTGCAACATTTTTTGTTTCCCTATTAGCTTCTTTTCTTGTGGCACAAAGCATTGCAAATAAGCCAATTATTTCAGAGGTAAAAATTCGCCAAATTGGTGAGGTTCCAGTTGATGAAGGAACTGCAAAGGAGATGATCTTTCTTCAAAAAGGAATGGAGTTTGATGCACTTAAATCTGCAGTTGATGTTAAGACATTAATGAATACCGAACGCTATAGCAAGGTTAATTCATTGTGCGAATTTGTCGCTTCAGATAAGGTGACACTTATTTATGAAATTGAAGGGCGCTATCGCTTGATGGCATCACCAGTATTTAATGGAATTAATCATCTTTCATCTAAACAAGCCATCCGTGCAGCAGGCATTGAAAAGGGATCATATGTTGATCAGCATCTAGTAAATGCAGCAGCTATTAAAGTGCGTAAGGAATATCTAGCAGATGGCTTTAGAGATTGTACTGTAGAAGGAAAGATAGTTAAAATAGCTGATGCTCCAGAATATGTTGAAGTGCATTTTGATGTAGTAGAGGGAGGAAAAACAAAGGTTGCCCGAATCGAGTTTGAAGGTAATACCGTAATAGGTGGTGGGGACTTGCGTCGTTTTAGTGGTCAGCGCTCATTTTGGAATCCGATGGGGTGGTTTAGCAAAAAGCGGGTGTCTGATTTTGATTTAGAGCTACTTAGAAGTGATGCTATTAAACAGTATCGTGAGTTGGGCTATTTAGATGCTAAGATATCAAAGCCTAATAAGGCACAAACAAACAATGTTGTATACATTTCTTTTGATATTGATGAAGGAAATAGATATACAGTTGGTGACATCACTTTTGAAGGGATGAAGCTTTTTCAGCCATCAGTAATGGTGGTGCAGCTTCCATTGCAAAAAGGAGAAGTAGCAAGCTCAACCATTATCGATGCTGCAAAGAAGTTTGTTGAGGATTCATATTCAGCACTTGGTTATATTGATACAAGCGTGGAAATAATTGAAATTCCTAGTGCGAATACAGGTGCATCAACTATGGATTTTTTGATTTCTGTTAAAGAAAGCGAGAAGACAGTTCTTGAGGACATTGTTATTCGTGGTAATACACGCACAAAGGATAAGGTTCTTCGCCGCGAGCTTCTACTTGCCCCCGGAGATGTCTACTCTGGAGTAAATCTAGATCGCTCGATTAAGCGTTTGCAAAATTTAGGTTATTTTGCAGATGTGTCTTATACAGATGTGGAAACAGGAGAACCTAATGTTCGAGATTTAATAATTGAGGTTGAAGAGCGTGGCACAGGCAGTGTAATGGTTGGCTGTGGATACTCAAGTGTTGATCACCTAATTGGTTTCTTTGAAATATCGGAATCAAACTTTGATTTGTTTAATTGGGGTAATTTCCGTGGTGCTGGTCAAAAGGCTCGTTTAAATATTTCTGCAAGCTCTGATAATACAGATGTAGAGGCATCATTTACAGAGCCATGGCTGTTTGATCGTCGTTTGGCATTGAATCTTGAAGGGTATTATCGCACTCGTGAATATAGTGAATATGACCAAACACGTGCTGGTGGTTCAATAGGTGTATCAAAGCATATCCCATGGGTTGGCCGTGTTGGCTTGTTCTATAATTTAGAAAGAGTAACACTAGAAGATGTACTTGAAGGTGAATACTATTTTGCAGATCATCCAGAAGAAACATTTAGATATTCTGATGAGGACGATAAATATCTATTAGGCTCATTGAAGCTAAGCTGGACCTTTGATACGCGTAACAATCCAATGATTCCAACCTCAGGTACTCGTGCAGTTGCATATGGAAAGCTTTATAATTCAGCTTTAGGTAGTGATTATGATATGTATGAGTTAGATTTTAATTTTAGAAATTATCAAACACTTCCTTGGGGGCATGTTTTAAGCTTGTATGCACATGCAAAGGTAATTGATTCATTTGATGATGAAACAATACCTATTGGTAACCGTTACTTTTTGGGTGGTGGCAGAGAAACTCGTGGTTATAAATACCGCGATATTGGTCCAAAGCTATTGCCAAAAGATGAGAACTCAATTAAGCGTCACCGCCCATATGGTGGTCAGACATTCCTAAGTGCTTCTGTTGAATATACCATTCCTTTAACATCAATGCTTCGTTTTGCCACATTTTATGATATAGGAAATGTATGGGAAGACCCATATGATTTTGATTTTTCAGAATATGCACATAGTGTTGGTTGCGGCTTGCGTATAGATGTTCCTGGCTTCCCAGTGCGCCTAGATTTTGCTCATTCATTGGGTGAAGATGATGATTATACAAGAACAGATTCATTTGTGTTCTGGATGGGCTTTGACAATTAGTTGAATTTTGTTGTAGGAGTAGCGTTATGACATTAAAACCAGATATTGAGGCACTTAGTACATTATCAATAATAGTTGGTATTATTTGTATTGCAATAGGTGCTTCTGCATTTCCCCGAAAAGCGGAGCAGTATTGGGTTGGAATGTGCCGTTCTAAAATACCTGCATATATTTTGACAGCAGTTGTTTTGTTTTGGGCAACCATTTGGTTGTATGTTATGCCATTAGGGTTTGTTGTTGCCCTACGCCCAATTTTGCCAATACTTTTTGTTGCTGCAACAGTATTAACCTGCATTTTTTGTGGTGAACTTTTAATGTGCCGGGCTATAGGTGGATTATTAGTTCTTGTGCCAACACCACTTCTTTCTGCGGCTGCATGGCATCCTTCTTCTTGGCGATATGTTATGATAGTTTTTGCATATATTTTGGTTGTTGAGGGAATGTTTGTTGTTGGTATGCCATGGACATTGCGAAACCAAATATCTTGGATGTTTAGAAAGAAAGGAAGAGCAAAAATAATAGCTGCTTGTTTTATAGCGGTTGGATTAATATTTAGTGCTCTTTCTCTAAGTGTATACTAAAAGTCCAAAATTGGGGTCTATTTCATGAAAAAGAAGCTGCTAATTGGATTCGCATTTATTTTGGCTGTTGTGCTACTTGCTTTTGTTATACAGAAGGCAGGTGGCATTGTCGCTGTTGCGGTCGAATTAGGTAGCGCATTTTCTCGTCATCCATTATTTGTGGTTGTTGGGATACTTTTTTTCTCAACTTCTTTGTTTTGTGGAATTACACGCTGGTACATTTTGCTTCGAAAGCTAAATTTGCCATTAAGGTATCGTGATTGTATAAGACTTTATGCAATTGGGCATTTTTGCAATATGCTTGGACCAGGTGCTTTGGGTGGCGATGTTGTTAAAGCCTCATGGGTCGCAAAAACAAATCCAACAAAGCGTACCGAGCTAATTACATCTATTGCTGCAGAACGTTTTATTGGTATGGTTGCAATGGTCTTTTTTGTGGCAACAATATGTGCTTGTAGTCCAGATTTCTTTGCCGCCCATACACAATTGATCCCTTTTAGGAATATGTTTTTCATTATATTCCTTGGCGTATTAATTTTCCTAATTTTGCTTGTGGTTGTAAATTGGGGAAAATATGCCCATAAGCTTAAGGTTCGAGAAGGCGGAATTAGAGAGAAATTATTGGAGATATTTGTTCGTTCATGGGAAACATTACGTGTGTGCTTGACGCATCCTTGGACAACAGGTAGTGCTTTTTTAATATCCTTATTGAATCATTGTGTTGATGTAATTTGTTACTTCATTTTGAGTCGTTCTCTAGAATTGACAGTTCGTTTTAGAGAGTTGCTTGTTGTTTCTCCAATAGCTAATACTGTTGCAGCTATTCCAATTACACCTGGTGGGGCAGGGGTTCGTGAGAATATTTTACAGGAGATGCTATACTTTGTTGGCGTCTCACATGATGAATCTGCAGCATTAGGATTATTAATGTTCAGTACGCTATTGATTTGGGCAATTGTAGGTGCAATCGTTGGATTTTTTATGCGTTCAAATAAAAAACGTCGTTAAGCGAGATTTTGTAATGTCTTTTTGTAAGAAATTTTTGATTTTTTTCACAATTATTTTAAGTAATATTCTATTAGCGAATATGCTGCAGACACTTGATGAGCTTCAATCATCAAATCTATATTTGTTTGAGCAAAATTTGATACACAAGGGTCAAGCAAATCGATTAATTTGTGCCTATAAGGAGGGAGAAGAGGTTTCTATACCTTTCTCCGACTTTACGCTATCAGATATTCAAGAATTACAAAGAAAAAATGTAAGCTTAGTCTATTATCTTCCAGATTTTGATGTAAATGGATCCTCTGAGTCTCCAAAAAATAAAAAGGTTCAGCAGCAGTTGACATATTTAGCAGATTGCGGGATGAATGCTTGGGTTGATGTTCTTGGAGTAAATCTTTTCCCAGTAAAACCAGAGGATGTTTATATCTTGAATGATGTCTCTACAGAAAAAGCTTGGGTTGATGCTATTTCTGGGCTTAGTGAGAAAGATATGCGTACATTATTTAGTCTTGCGAGGGCATGGGATATACGCCTTGAGCTTTTGCTAGAAAAGCGCGTAATTGCATGGGGTAATCATTTTTGTGAAGCATCAGGAATGCGTGTTGTAGATAATCCTATTTTTGGTATATGGTCATTTGAGAGTAATTGGTTGGATAGAATGCTTGCAGGCGATTGGCGTGAGCTCCCAGAATTCTTTAGAAAGGAGCTTCATACCGAATGGAATAATTGGGTATATAACGAGATAACCAAGTCAACAGCTGATTTTAAAGTTAAATATAAATTTTTAGTAAAAGGGGAGTCTGTTGAAGAAGGTACCCTAAGGCTTGTGGCAATGGAGCAACACCCTTCAATAAATGAGAATGATGCTTGGATAACTCTTGGAGATAAAACGCGGGAAATTTATCAAAAGACAGAGCGTTATAATCTTCAAAGAGAATTTTTTATTCAGCTTTATATAAATCACATTAGCAATATTAAATCAAAATTTTTAGCATTAGGCTCAGTTTCTCGTGATGCACCATATTTTATTACGATGAGTGCTAAGGATAATGCTAATATGCAGCTAACAGATCTTTATTTTGGATCACAAAACACGCCATATGTTTATCGGTATTTAGGTCCCTCTCAGCAGGCTAGATTAAATTCCTTTGCTGCTGCTAAAACGGATATTGAAACTAATCCAGAATTGCGGAATTCAAGTATCATTATGATGCCTTATTCTGCTATTAAGGAAAATACACCATACAATTATGGCTTTATGAATTATGCATATACAACGCATCCAAAAGCAATGGAAGAGTTGGGTATAAAAGCCACAAATTTATATTGCAAAGAGCAAGAATGTATTTTTACATTTGGCACATCTGAAACAAACTATATTGATGATATCGAATTTAAGGTTTATGATGTGGCTCCAAATAAAATTGTTACCAATGTTGTGAATGGAGTAGAAACTATATCTGAACAAGTACCAGATAATAGCAATTTTGAATTGAAGTTGACATATATAAAACTTGAACGTAAGCGCATGGATGAGGATGTTAATCAAATTATCCTTTTCCTAGATTATAATCCAAGTGTTGCTCAACACATATATTTCCAAATATTTTATAAGCCATTGGCTAATTATAAACTATTTGCCGATCAGCGTACAGAGAAGCATTTAATATGTGAGCGTAAATTTAATCGGCGTGGAGTAAATAAACTTCCTCTATATAAGAACTATCGTATGCTATTGATAGAAGAACCTTCTAGCGATTTTTTGCGTCATTAAAAATATTGGAGAAGCAAAATAAATGCAAAAAGATTTTATTGTTCCTTCAGGAGAAAATGCTTGTAGAATTAGTATACACGCAGTTCCTCGAGCCTCAAAAACTGAGGTTTGTGGTATGCAGGGGAATGCTTTGAAGCTGCGTTTACAAGCACCGCCTGTTGATGGCAAAGCAAATAAGGCTATTAGCAAGTATTTAGCTGAGATTTTAGATATTCCTGCTCGAAATGTTTCTATCGTTGTCGGAGATACAGGACGCGAAAAGATATTTCAAGCTACTGGCATTACAGCGGAGTCTGCTAAGGGAAAAATAGAAGCCTTGCTTCTAAAACGCTAAGGATATAAATGGATATTTTTGCTCAGATAATTGGCATTGTTGCCATGGTTATCACATGTCTGTCTTTTCAATGTAAGGAAAAGAAAAATGTTCTTTTGTTCCAATTGACCGGATCTGCATTTTTTACGATAAATTTTTTCCTGCTTGATGCTTTTTCTGGTGCTCTTTTGAATGCGATAGGTATATTTAGAGCAATTGTTTTTATAAATGAGAAGACCTTTCGTCCTAAGCATCCAGCATGGCTTGTGGCTTTTTGTTTTATATTTTTGCTTTCCTATGTGTCTGTGTTTACACTTTTTGATAAGCAATTTACTATAAAAAATATGATAAGTGAATTATTGCCAGTGATAGCAATGATTGCCTCAACCATAAGCTTTCGGTATTCTGATGCAAAAACTGTGCGCCAATATGGTTTAATAAGTTCACCACTATGGCTAATCTATAATATTATTTCCTTCTCAGTAGGTGCTATAATTTGCGAGATTCTTAACCTATTTTCAATTGTAATAGGTATTTTCCGTCATGATTTACCAAGACGACGCTCATAAGTTTAAAAACGGAATCAAGCTGGCCGATTTAACCCCTGCGTTGCTTAAAAAATGATTGGAGTTGAGTCAGACATTGCTCCTCCATAATGCCAGAAATGACCTTTGGATGATGGTTTATCCCAGGATAGTCAAAAATACCAAACTCGGTGTGCCCACCACGTTTTGGATCAGAGATGCCCCAAACAACTAAAGGCAAGCGTGCAAGAATAATTGCTCCAGCACACATTGGGCAAGGCTCCTTTGTTACATATAAAATGCAATTTGTAAGCCTCCAATCTCCAACTGAATTTGAAGCTTGGGTGATTGCAAGAATTTCTGCATGGGCCGTTGGATCCTTTAAGCCTTCGGTCATGTTATGAGCTCTACCCACAATTCTAGAGGTTAGCCCATCTTCAGCCAGCTGCACTATAACACATCCTGCAGGCACCTCACCTTCTGCGGCAGATTTTTCTGCTTCTTCGTAGGCAAGCTTTAGAAAGCGCTCATGAAACTCATTATCCAAATCAGCTAACGTTTTTTCAAACTCTTGGCTGCTCATAGAAGGCTCCACTGCTTAAATCAATCCAGATTAATTAGAATAGAATCTGGGTTAGGTTCTCTTCCTCTGAAGCTCTTAAATACCTCCATTGGATGGTATGCTCCACCAAGCCCAAGTATCGTGGCAGTGTAGTGCCTTCCTAGCTTGCGGATAGCTGCTTCATCTTCTCCCAATTCTTCAAATGCAAGATATGCATCAGCAGCAAGAATGTCTGCCCACATATAGCTATAATAGCCCGCAGCATAGCCACCAGCAAAGATGTGTGAGAAGGTGCATAGAAAATGCTCATTAGGAATGCGCTTTGCTCTTGGGAAACGGCGCCAAGCTTCTTCCTCAATGGATGCAATGGTTGGATATTTTTCAGATGGATATTGACTGTGAAGAAGCATATCCATGTATCCAAAGTTCAGCTGACGCAGCATGCCGCTCGCTGCACGATAATGATCATAGCATTTTATCTTCTCTATCATTTCGTCAGGTAATGCTTCTCCTGTTTCAATATGTGCAGATATGGATTTTAGCACCTCTCTACGAGAAGCCCAGTTCTCCATAAATTGGCTAGCTAATTCAATAGCATCCCATTCTACACCATTGATGCCAGAAACCTCCTCAAGCTCTTGCTGTGTAAGTAAGTGCTGTATAGCATGCCCAAACTCATGGAATAAAGTGGTAACCTCACCGTATGTCATGCAAGAAGGTTTTCCATCAACAGGCTTCATCTGATTGCAAACAATAAATGCTGCTGGTAGTTTAAGCTTACCATTTGAATCCATTTGTCTAGAATTTAAATCATTCATCCATGCACCGTTATTCTTTTCTCCAGGTCTTGAATATGGGTCAAGATATAGCCATCCGCATGGGGAATCACTCTCTGGTGCAATGAGCTTAAAGAAACGGACATCTGGGTGCCATACAGGAGCCATGCCATTTGCTAGCTCAACTCGATAACCAGTTAGGCGGGTGAGTAGGGCAAATAAACCAGTTAAAACCTTTTCAAATTGGAAGTACGGACGTAATTCTTCAGGGGAAATGCCAACGGTTTTCTCTAACATCACACGGCTCCAGTATGAGCTGTCCCACGGCATAAATTCAGCATCGGCAGGGAATCCATTTTCTCGAGCAAAAGCCTCTAATTCTTTTTCTTCCTTTGCTGCAATAGGAATTAATTTTGGCTCAAGCCTGTCATACATGTCAAACACTTTGTCTGGAGTGCCTGCCATTTTTGCTTTTGTGCTTTTTTCTGCATAATTATTGTAGCCAAGTAGCTTAACTTTTTCTGTTCTCTTAGCTAGAATTTGTTCAATAATTCCCTGATTATCTATGTCACCAGAAGAAGCACGAGTGATGCTTGCAACATATAACCTTTCGCGAAGCTCACGATTCGCGCAATATTGCATAAATGGTCCATAAATAGCTGGGTCTAGCGATACACGCCAAGGTCCAGCATCAGCTGTGGCAGTGTCTGACCCATTTGCCTTTGCTGAGGCAGCCATTGCTGTGAGTAATGTCTCTGGCATGCCTTCTATTTTTGTTTTTTCTGTTATAGTTATCGAAAAAGCTTTAGTTGCATCTAAAACATTATTTGAAAAATCATTTGTTAGTTTTGAAAGCTCTTGGGTTAAAGTATTAAAGCATTCTCGTTTGTCCCCTTGAAGCCCAATACCAGAATTTTCTATATCCTCAAGGTTCTTTGTGAGGATTCGCTGCTTAACCGAATCTAAAGTAGCAAATTCCTTACTATTCACAAGCTCTTGTAATGCCTTATAAAATGGCTCGCTTTGACTAAATTGGGTTGAAAAGGAAATTATATCTGGCAAAACAGCCTCATATGCATCTCTCCATTCGTCTGAATTACAGACTGACATCATGTGAGATATTACACCAAAGCTTCTTGTAAGCTTGCGGCAAATTTCATTGCGGGTTGTAATCACAAATTCCCATGTTGGTTCTGGTGCCGCCTCTGCTTTAGCCATTGCCTCTTCAGCCTCTTTGATTAGTTTGTCAATAGCTGGCTTTACGTGCTCAGGCTTTACTTTGTCATATTCAGGAAATTCAGGAATATCATATAATGGATTCATCGGTATACTCATTTGCTGTTTTCAATATTAAACTTTTTTGAATAAATTATATCAATAGATTGTTTTTTTGTAAATGGATAAGCGTTATAAAAACATTTCTCGACTACACCCAATAATTATACATGTATAATTTTTATGTTGACATGTATATGGGATTTGTGCAATACTTTTAAATATGAAAACGAAAATGTCTAAACAAAATTCAATTCCAGCATATATTCGCATCGCTGATAAATTACGCACTGTCATTAAGGATAATTCCTTTAAACCAGGAGATTTTATCGGAACTGAGGTTGAATTATCTAAAGATAACTCTATCACACGTATGACTGCCCGCAGAGCAGTACAAATCCTTATTGATGAAGGTCTGCTCGAACGCCAACCTGGAAAGGGCGTCTTTGTAAAACAAATTCAAAAATCTATTCACCAAATTAAACTCCTTTCTTGTAACCTCAACTGGATGCCTTCTATTTATATCGGCCAAGGTATGAAGCTCCAAGCAGAAAAATATAATGCAGAGGTTATCCTTTGTGACTTTAGTGGAAATGAAGAAGAGTATATTAAAGCAATTGTCGATTTGCCTAAATCAAAAGAAAGTAGCTCCGCTGTCCTTGTCTCTATCCACAACAAAGCTTTTTATAATGCATTGCTTAAGCTTGAGCTTGCGAATTATAAATATGTCGTAGTCGACGAAATTTTGAATGAATTTCCATGCCCATCGATTTCATCCGACAATATACAAGGAGGTAAACTCGCTGTTCAAACTCTCTTGAATTGTGGTCACACAAATATTGGGTTTATTGGAGATGTTCAGGCTTCAACAACAGAGAAGCGTTTTAGGGGCGGTGCAATAGTCCTAGCAGAGAAGGCTCTAACCTATAGTCATGTTATAAGTCTTTCTACAGATGACTCCATTTGGGAACAGGATGTGCTACATAATTTAAGAAAATTAATGAATTCAAATTCGCTCCCGACAGCATTCTTTTGTAGCTGTGATGCTGTTGCAAGGTATGTTTATCGTGCGGCTTCAATACTTGGATTGTCTATCCCCGATGATATAAGTGTTGTGGGCTATGATGATGATCCAATTGCTGAGTGGCTTTCTCCAGCTTTGTCAACAATTCGTCAACCGTTTGAAAAAATAGGTGAGGAAGCAGTTAATGCACTTATTCATTTTGAACCAAATACTTTAGATAACGATATTCCTATAGCAAAGGAATTGCCAGTTGAATATATTCAACGAGACTCTGTGAAGATGATGAAAAAAGAAAGGATAGCATAATTATGTTTAAGGAATTCTTTTTTGTGGCAGTGTCAGCAGTATTGGCACTTAATTGCTCTGCAAATGGGCTTATTCCTAATTCTGATTTAGAGGAATCCGATGGTAATGGCTGGGCAGAGGGGTGGCCGCGTACTGCATTTATGACCTATGAACAAGAAGGGACGAACCACTTTCTACGGATGAATGCTCTTTCCCCAAATAAGATGCATATGCTCTATCGCGAGATTAAAGTCCCAGCTGGTGCTGAAGCTCTCGAGCTAACCTGGCGTCACCGTATTAGCAATTTGAAAAAGGGTGAAAAATCCTGGTTTGATGCTCGTATTATGCTTGAGTTTATGGATGGTAACCGTAAAGGGCTTCCTGCAAAACCTAAAGCCCCTAGCTTTGGAAAAAATGTGGCAGAGTGGACCGAATGTAAAACACAATTTCTTGTACCAAAGGATGCTAAGATTTTAAAGCTAATGCCAGCTTTGTTTAATGTAGAAAGTGGGACATGGGATATCGATGATATGCAAATTAAACCTATCTCTGCAAATGAATTAAAGGCTGACGAAGCTAATCATAAGGAGCAATATAATAAGGCTAAAGCCGCAGAGTCTGAAAAAATACGCAATAAAGCTGCCCAAACTCTAGCTAATGGTGGCTCTCTTATTGCTAATGGTAGCTTTGAGGAGCTGCGGGAAGATGGTATGGGTGCAAAGCATTGGGGCTCAAATAATGAAAATACTTTTGTTGCCTCTGAAGCTGGTAATCATTTTATGCGTATAACAGCAAAACCAAATAAATTGGTAAATATTTATAGAGAATATCCTATCCCTGCAGGTGCGAAAGCTCTTGAGCTTTCTTGGCGTCAACGTGTTACTGGACTTAAAACCGGTGAAAAACCATGGTTCGATGCTCGTTTTATATTTGAACTAAAGGATGCTTCACGCAATAAAATTGCAGGTGCTCCAGGCCCAGCATATACTCAAAAGGATACAAGTGGTTGGGTTACAAAAAGCACTCGCTTTTTAGTTCCTGATAATGCTACATATTTTGTCTTTATGCCTTGCCTTTTTGAAGCAAAAGCAGGGACATTTGATATAGATGATTTGGTACTTAAACCAATTGATCCAGCACCAATTATTGCGGAAAAGAAAAAATGGGAAAGGATTGAAGCTATGCGTAAAATACCTGTAGAACAACCAAACAAAGCAAAATGGCCAGCAGAGCTCAAGGTGGTCGGCAATAAGGTTATTGATGCTAATGGGAAAGAGGTCTGGCTACAAGGTGTCAATGTTGTTGGATTGGAGTCCCTAGCATTTGGCTCTCAAATGATGAAATCAACCCAAGTCGCTGTGGATGAGTGGGGAAGCAACTGCATACGTCTTACGGTGAAGGAGCAATTCTGGTTTGGTGAAAGCATCCATCAGAAAGATGGCGGAGCTGCATATCGTAAATTGATTGATGACATTATCACTTATACCGCAAATCGTGGTGCATATGTTGTCCTAGATTTACATCATTTCCGTGCACCGCGAGAGCGAGATATTCGTTTTTGGTCTGCAGCTGCAAAGGTCTATGCAAATCATCCAGCTGTACTCTTTGATATATTCAATGAACCACATGATATTTCATGGGAGGTTTGGCGCAATGGAGGCTTTGTTGGGAAGAAGGGAAAGGTTGATGAGTCAGCATTTCTTAGTGAAGAAGAGAAGAAAAAGAACCAAGGCTTTGAATCTTGTGGTATGCAAAAGCTTGTTGAGGTTGTCCGTAGCACAGGTGCTCGCAATATAATTATTGCTGGTGGCTGCCATTGGGCAAATGATTTGTCTGGTGTTGTTAATGGCTATGCATTAGAAGATAAGACTGGCAATGGTATTATGTATTCTTGGCATACATATAACTGGCATGGTGGCTGGGAAAGAATATTGCCTGTCCTTGAAAAATATCCGGTGTATTTAGGAGAGTTTGGTGGTGACACAAAGAAGATGGGCTTCCTTCCCCTAGATATTCAGGAGGATCCTTATACATTTTGTCCAGATATGTTAGGCTTTGTTCAAAAGAACAAGATTCATTGGGGAGCATTTTCATTGGCTCCAAATTCAACGCCAAGACTTGTTCTTGATTGGGAGTATACACCAACACCATTTTGGGGCGAGTTTGTTATTCGTGCTTTAAAGGGAGAACAATTTGAAATTAAACGCATTAGATAATTTTTTGATAGAGTTATAATTAAGGAGAATATGGTTATGAAAAAGAAAATAGAAATAATCTGTTTTTTGTGTTTAGCTTTTGGTGTTATAAATATAAAGGCACAAGAGGTTAATCTTGGTTGGTTAAATAATGCAAGTGGAACTTATACATATACAGATCCAGCAAACTGGAATAATGGTGAAATCAATGGTGTTTTCGGTACAAATCTAACAAGTAAGTCAACACAGACGATTTTGGTTAACGATGGTTTTATAATCAATGATTTGTATTTTTGTCATGGTGGTGAGGTCTCATACAAGTTCATCGGTAATGGAGCAGATTCTACAGCATACATCACGAATGATTGGTATTCTGCACCAACTACCCAGAAGGGCTCTATCACATTTGGTAGCGGCATTGCAGGCGAGGGCTTAACTACTGATTTAGGTGGAGAAACAAGAAAGTTCGAGGTCGAAAAAACGACCGTTAATTTCTATAGTCCAATCGTCAATGGTGATCTTGAGCTAATAAATGTATCTGTCGGTTTAAAAGGTAGAAACGGATCTTTCCCAAATGGAACTTTGATAGCTTCCAATGCTTGGATTTCTATTGGTGCAGAAAACGATACTCTAACCCCGGCGGTTCGAATTGATAAACTAATCTCAAAGGGTGCAGAGATTACTGTTTATGGTCATAAAAATGGTGAAGCCTGCAATGAAAAAATAAATACTTTAGTTGCAGAGACAAAGCCTGAGATTGGTACAACAACAATCAAATTTAGACCAGCAAATAAATTGCCAATTTTGCATATTGGTAAACTGGAAAGAAAAAATAATGCGCTCATCAATTTGATAAATGTTCGTTCAAATTCTTCTGATGTTGGTGTTACAGATTTTGCACCGTATGGTTGTCATTTGTTATTTGATGAAGTACCTGCATTCTCTTATCCTGGTACAGCAGGAACAACATCCTGTCCAATTTTCCCATGGCTGGTTTATAACTATGACATGTTTTATACCTACGATTCTACAAGAGGTGTGCGTCCTCTTGATTTAGAAACTGAAGTTCGTACATATTCAACAAATTATATTGGTCAGCTAGAAGCACAAGGAGAAAATATAAGAATTACTTCAGATGTTTCTGTTTTTGATATTA
Source organism: Kiritimatiellia bacterium (assembly GCA_017481725.1). Lineage (GTDB taxonomy): Bacteria > Verrucomicrobiota > Kiritimatiellia > RFP12 > UBA3636 > RGIG990. The sequence continues at coordinate 35,550 of JAFUOX010000101.1, forward strand.
CTGGAGAAGAAAATAGCGTAAATTCAATCATCTGGAGTAGTGCAAACAATGCAAAGCTATATGCAACCAATGGAGTGCTAAAGGTTTTGTCTGGAGGCATTCAAATGGGTTGGGGCGAAAAGACAACATTGCATGCAAATATAGACTTTGGAGATGTAACTGGTTATATCAATGCACGAAATGATAAATACGTATACCTAAAAGGAAATATTGCTGGTACAAAGGGCGTTGTGCTCTCAACCATTAGCGCAAGTAAGGGTGATAATGGTGGAATATTCTATGTAACAAGTACAGGTACATTTACTAACGATTGCTTTATCTCTACAGCGGTAAATCTTCAAAGTGTGGATTTTCTTCCACACGGAGATCGTTTGGGAAATACTGTTGTTGATGGGTTATTGCGTTTGTGGTATAACACAGTAACAGTAAACGGACTTTATGGCAGTGGTATTGTTACATTTGTAAATTCTGATTGGGCAAAACTAATTGTCGGCGACAATGATACAGATGGCGATTTTGGTGGTAGAATTTATGGTAGAATTTTGCATTTAGATAAGATTGGTAAGGGAACACAAATTATTCGCCGTGAAAATTCTTCCACTGGTAAAACAACAGTTTTGGATGGCGCTCTTTACTACGAATCTTGGGTAAATGCAGGGGTAGAGGTTGCTGATGGGGCTACACTCGGTGGTGCTGGTACATACAAAGCTGAGGGCACAGCTATTGATTTAAAGTCTGGTGCAACACTTATCCCTATGAGCTATGAGGGTACAGGCTCAATGACCGTTGCTAATGACATAAGCTTTGGTGGTTCAAACACCTTGAAATTAACAGCTATACCAGATGCTTTAACTCCTGCATTAAATGTTGGTGGCAGTGTCATAGGTGCTGATAGCGAGGTAAGCGTTGTCTTTGAAGGCGAAAAACCGGGTATATACACACTAGTTAAAGCACAAACAGCTATTGAACCAAAATTTGTTAGTGCTACACCAAATTTCAAGGTTTATAAAAGCGAGGATGGTTTAACTGTCTATGGCCAAAAGCTAGATATGGGGACTGTCCTAATAATCAAATAGTATTGATATTGTTTCTTGTTTTTGAGGGAAGCCATGGAAAAATATATCGGAAATCCTATCCTTTCAGCAAAGGATATACCATATCCTGCATCGCTAGTATTTAATGCGGGTGTGTGTAAATATAGAGGCAAATATATTATGCTGTTCAGAAATGACTATGGGTATGGGGAAAATGGGCATGGTCAATTTTCTGGAACCTGTATTGGAATTGCTGAAAGTGATGACGGAATTCATTGGACACCACATTCGGAGCCATGGATTGAATGGCGCGATGAAGAGGTTCTTCGTGCATATGATCCAAGGCTAACCGTGGTGGGGGATGAGGTTGTTATTTGCTTTGCTCTTGATACACGCCATGGTTTGAGAGGTGGAATTGCCACAACTACTGATTTTGAGAACTGGCAAGTTAAATCGCTTTCTGCTCCCGATAATCGAAATATGGTGGTATTCCCAGAAAAAGTAAATGGTAAATATTGTAGGTTAGAGCGTCCTTTCCCTGTATATTCAAGGTGGAAGGATAGATTTGATGTTTGGTTTTCTGATTCTCCAGATTTAGAGTATTGGGGGAATACACATTTGGTTTTAGGTGTAGAGGATGTTCCTTTTGCTAATGACAAGGTAGGACCAGCAGCACCGCCAATAAAAACGGATAAGGGCTGGCTTACATTATTTCATGCTGTTGATTTAGATACAACAAGAGGTAAGAATGGGTGGGAGGATAAGTGGCAGAAGCGTTATCAAGCAGGCGTGATGCTACTTGATTTGAATGAGCCATGGCGAGTAATAGGGAAGTGTGACGAACCAATAATAGCACCTACTGAGGAGTATGAGCGGAATGGCTTCCGTAATGATGTAATTTTCCCTGGAGGGATTATTGCTGAGGATGACGGATCTGTGAAAATTTACTATGGAGCCGCAGATACTGTCGTTTGTCTTGCCACAACCTCAGTTGAAGAGTTACTTGCAATGTGTAACCCCAAGTAATTGCCGCCTTTCGCCTTGAAACACTGGGCGATTCCACCAATTAGACGATAAGACAACCGTGACGTTAGACGTTAGATGCTTGGACAGATTTCAAGCTGACGCTCTTGCTTTCGCTACGTGTGTCCGTGTTAAGCGTAAGCAACAAGTGCGAAAAAGGGACGCAGAGACGCAGAGGACGCAGAGGTCGCAGGGCTTGCGTGGTGGCTTGTATGGTGGTATCGATAATAACACTACCGCTTGTCGTTGCCTAGTTTTGCTTCTGTTATCGCAAAGGCAACTTCCAAGCGCTAGTGTGTTCGCCCACAAGAATGCAAAGACGCGGAGCATCTGCACGTGATGGCTAGAAGTGCGAAGAAGAGACGCAGAGAACTAATGGTCGCTAGCGCTCAAGCCTTCGGCGAAAC
>JAFUOX010000102.1 GCA_017481725.1 Kiritimatiellia bacterium
GGTGACTATGCAACAGAGCTTCAGGTTTGGAATGGCATCGGTTACACTAAATATGGTTGGTCTGGCACATCAGGTACAGACATTCTTGAAGAATCTGAATTTGACAATCAATGGTTGGATGACCAATTGGAAATGGTTGAAGATGATGTAGTGGTTCCATTTGGTCATGGTGTTTGGATTAAAGCTGGTTCAGCTGGTTCAATAACATTCACAAAATAGATTTAATATCATCATTGATATTATTGTAATAAAACTAAAACTTAAGGAAATAAAGTAATGAAAAAAACATTATTCGCAATTATGGTTGCTATGCTAACAATCGCAGCACAGGCAGCAACCCTAAACTGGTGCGCTAAAAGCGTAACATTTGAAGGAACAAAACTAAAGTCAAATACAGGTGTAACAGGTTATCTAATTTACCTATCTACAGCAGCACTTGAAGATTCATACGCAATTACTAAAGCTACTACGGCAGAATCTCTTGCTGATGAAATTGGTTCATTAGTTACTTCTCAAAATAAAACAACTGCTGTTTCTAAGTTGAACAACAATTATGACTTTGTTGTTGGTGATACTTATGACAACGGTGATGCTTTTGCTATGTTGTTAACATACGTAGTAGATGGGAATACATATTACAACCTATCTAATGAAATCTACACAATGTCTGGTGCACTTGCAGATCCTCCAACAGACCCAGCAGAAGCTGCATTCACATTTAACTATGGTACAGCAGAGAAGAATGGTTCTTTATCATCAGGTGCTGGTTGGACAAAGGTTCCAGAGCCAGCTAGCGCAATGTTGGCATTGGCAGGTGTAGCTATGTTGATTCGTCGCCGCAAGTAATTGTGGCAGAGTAAACATACTCACATAACTTAAAAACAATAAAACCACTCTCTTGCGAGGGTGGTTTTATTGTTTATATATTTGCTATAATCAGCGGGTTGCTTACTTACGACGGCGGATTAGCATTGCAACGCCTGCTAGAGCTAGTATTGCTGATGCTGGCTCTGGAACAGCAACTGCCTTTGTCCAACCGCCACCAGCCTTAAGAGTACCATTCTCGGCAGATGTAGCACCATTGATAGCAAAGTCAGCCCACTGTGTTGGAGCTACAGAAATATCATTAGGATCAAGACCTGACAATGTATATACAGATGAGCTTAGATTGTAATATGTATTGTCTCCGTCTGTGTATGTGATTAACACTGCAAAAGCATCACCATTTGTATAGTTAGAAACATCTGCTGTACCTGCAACTTTACCAGCCTTGCTTGTGCCATTTAAATCAGAGTTAACTATAGCTCCAATTGTTAATGCAGAAAAACCTTCTGTGAGTGTATATGATTCATCTAGAGATGTTCCATCTAGTGCAATCAAATAACCCATTACAGATGTGTTGTTCTTCATTGTTGAACCATCAAATGAGATGGCTGCAGATGACCATGGGATTGTTGCTGCTTGTACAGAAATAGCAAGTATTCCTACAATTGCTAGTGATAGTAATTTTTTCATTATTTTTATCCTTCGTTTTTATTGTGTTTTATAATCATTGTTTTACCAATGAGAAAAGTATTATTGAATTTTTGGTGCCTTAAATGTGATTGTTCCAGCCTTCTCAGCGATAATCCAAACAGCTTCACCAGCTTTAATTTTTCCATCAACTGCATATGCTTCAAGGTCTGTCCATGTATTGTCAAGTGATGGGTCACCATCAACATCTGTACCAGAAGAACCAGCCCAACCATAATATGCATATCCATTGCCAACCCAAACACGCATTTGTGTTGAGAATTTATAGTCATCATTATAACCAGCAAATGAACTGTCTAGCACACCGAAGTCTGTGATAGAAACCTCACAAGGGAATGGGTTACATACAATATTGTATCCTTCATTTAATTCAATAGTTACATCCTTAAGAGAAACTTCTCCTGATGCTGTTAATGTACCTGCTTTTTCTGCAATAATCCATGCACCAGATGCTGGAGCCATATATTCTCCCTCAACTGCATATGCTTCAAGGTCTGTCCATGTATTGTCAAGTGATGGGTCACCATCAACATCTGTACCAGAAGAACCAGCCCAACCATAATATGCATATCCATTACCAACCCATATACGCATTTGTGTTGAGAACTTATAGTCATCATCATACCCTGCAAATGTCTCATCAAGTTTGAATACATTTGTTAGGCTTTTTTCTGCACCATCAATATCAGTGAACTGAACGCCAATCATATTGTAGCCCTCATTCAACTGAATCTTTGTATATCCGACAACATTGTCGGAGGTTACTTCGGCTGCGCTTGCGGCAAAGATATTTTTTTGTGGAATAAGGTAATAAATTTATGAATGCATAATATTTTCAAAAATGTATCAATTTTCTTAAAAAATATAGAGAATTTTGTGATTTTTTCACAAAATCGTTGACTTTTTAACAAAAATCATATATATTTAAATAAAAATTATGTGAAGTCCATTGTTAAGGAGAACGAGTATGCTTGTTAGCTTTTCTGTTGAAAATTTTTTGTCATTTAAAGATAGACAAACTCTTGATATGACCGCTGTCGCTACTTGCAAAGAACGTCAGCTATTAAATGTATTTAAGGCAAATACTAAACCTCTGTTAAAAAGTGCTGTTGTTTATGGAGCTAATGCTAGCGGAAAAACTAATTTTGTTTCTGCTTTAAGCTTTTTTAAATACTTTATCGTAAATTCCTCAAAGGATTCTATTTCTTCAGAGGAGATTCATGTCGTTCCATTTTTATTAAATAAAAAAACACAAGAACTCCCATCAAAATTTGAAATTGAATTCATAATGAATGAAACATTGTATAGATACGGGTTTTGTGTTACAAATAAATTGGTCACCCAAGAATGGCTATTCCAAAATAATAAAAATCTCTTTTTGCGTGAAAACTCTGGTAAAGATGATATTATACAAATAAAAAAAGCTTGGGGTAATGCTATTGGACTAGAAGAAAGAACCCGTGCTAATGCTCTGTTTTTAACTGTATGTGCTCAATTTGCAATGCCACAGGCAGAAGCAATTATTAAGTGGATAAGTAACAATTTAGTTATTATTTCTGGGGCACACCCTAATAATCTAACCCAATATACTTGCTCTCAAATGTCATCAGATGATTATAACGAGAAAATTCTACACTTCTTACGCAATGCTGATATGAATATTGTTAAACTCACTGTTGATCAATTGGAAAATAATTATGAGCAAAATTCCACTAATGTGGAAAAATATGATATATATAGTTCTCATAATGTCTATGATGACGATGGGGAGGTTGTTGACCAGGAAGTTTTCCCATTTAACCTTTTTGAATCATTAGGAACTCAAAAAGCATTTGCTCTTGCTGGTCCAATATCAAATGCACTCAATAAAGGACTTGTTTTAGTTGTTGATGAACTGGATTCACGACTTCACCCAATATTTACAAGGAGAATTGTGAGCCTATTCAATTCTTGTGAAACAAACCCCAAAAATGCACAACTTATTTTCAATACTCATGACACTAATTTATTGTCATATAAGGTATATAATGAGGAGACACATAAAGAAGAAAATATGCTTCGAAGAGATCAGGTATATTTTGCAGAAAAAGATTTTATTGAAGCAACGCACATATATTCATTAATTGAATTCAAAAAAAAGAAGGGGAACAAGGTTCGTAATGATGCTTCATTTGAAAAGGATTATTTAAGTGGATTATATGGGGCAATCCCATTTATTGGTGATTTAATTCAAGCATCCAATAATGGGAAGGGTAAATAATATGGCAAAGAATGGGAAAATATCGAGTAATTTACTTGCAGAGCTTGTTAATTCAAGAAGTAAACGCCCATTTGGTAACTTACCTCCTCGTCGCTATTATTTGATAATATGCGAGGGTGAGCAAACAGAGCCAAATTATTTTGAGTCTATTCGTAAAAAACTACCTAATGAAATGATTCGTAAAATAACAATAAAAGGCATGGGGAGAAGTACGCAAGCATTACTAGAGCGAGCACAAAAAGAGGTAGATTTTCGTAAAAAATCATCTCTACCACCTTTTTATAAAATTTGGGTTGTCTTTGACAAAGATAGTTTTAATGACGATGATTTTGACAACACAATTAATTCCATAAAAGACAAAACAACAAAATCAGAGGTTTGGAATGTTGCTTGGAGTAATGAAGCCTTTGAGTTATGGTATATCCTTCATTTTGTAGACCAGATTGGCGGAGCATTATCGCGTGAATCGTATTCAAAAATGTTATCAAAATATCTCAATAGGCAATATGAGAAAAACTCAACAGATATGTTTGACAAATTGAAACCTCACGTATATGAAGCAATTTGCAGAGCTGAAAAGGCTTTGCTAAAACAAGCCAACAAGCCATATCATGCACAAAATCCAGCAACAACTGTGCATATTCTTGTTAAGGAATTATTAAGTTATATTCCTTCGGTACGATAGAAAAGTAAAGATGATTTGTTTTGAAATGAGTTAAAAAACAATAAAACCACTCTCTTGCGAGGGTGGTTTTTTCGTTTTTATAGGCATAAAAATTGGTGCAAAAACACACCAATTTTTGTGCCTTTTTTATACCCCAAAAAATATCTGCCGCAAGCGCAGCAGAAGTAACATCCGACAATGTTGTCGGATACAGCAAGATTACACTTCCTGAGAATGCATTAACTATCGTTGGTAACCAGTTCCAGTACATCGGTGAGACAACAATAGATGTTCAAGACATCAAGGGTGTTGGTCTTGGCGAAGAAGGTTCTGACATTATTCAGATTTGGGATCCTACAACACGTAAATATA
>JAFUOX010000103.1 GCA_017481725.1 Kiritimatiellia bacterium
GAACAAATAAAATTATTGAAAAAAAGAATTTACAAAGAACAAGAAAGGATAAGAAAAGGCAAAATTATTTCTCAACAAAATCCAAAAAAAATTGAAAATTAATGGCCGGTTCGGTGTCTTTTATATTTGACACATTGCGACGGTGAAAAGACAAAATAAATGCAACTACCTCTAAAGTTATGCGTTGCATTTAATCTGTCGAATTGCCCATAGTTGCATTTACTTTGTCTATTGACCAGATTTTTTGGAAAATACAACTTTGGAAGTCACAAAAACGACAGGTAAAATTAAAATGCAACCTAAATGCTTTCAATGATACCGTATTTACACTCTATTCTGCGTATTCCAAGAAAGAGGAAGCGGGAAGTTTGCTTTTGCAAACATATTCGGCTCAATTACAGAAACCGGTGGGTGCATACCAAAAATAAATCTGGTGGCTTCCGACTTTGAAAGCTCAAAATCACACTCGCCGTCAAATTTGGTACATCCACAATCATTATCGTTTGCGAAAATTTTGATTTTACCGTACTCTTTTATGGAAATCGTTACACCCCCTATCGCTAAGCGAGTATAACTCGCCTTCAATTTGATATAGGCATCAACCACATTTTCAAAGTTTACCACGTTAAAGTTGGACGGAATTTGTATGCTCATATATTCAGCACATTTATTCATTTCCCTTATTAAATCTATATCATGCTCGAACAAAGTGACTGAAAAATCTTCACTTAGGTAATTTGATATTGCCACAAGCGTGTCAAAATATGCTTCTTTGTCTGTAGCATATACCTCCGAAGCGGTTTTCTTATCTGGTGTTAAAGTAAAATAACCGATAGGCACATCATTTTTTAACACCATATATGGGATGTTTTTCCACGCTGTCATAACTCTAAACATTTCAGCGTTATCATTCCTTATTACGCTTACCTTGTTTTGATGATACACCCTTCTTGCAAAGGTTAAGGACGCTTCATCACTTGACAAAATTTCAACAACACTTGTGTTTTTCCCATAGTTGGAAAGCAATGATTTCTTTGTGTTTTTAGTAGTTATGTAGTATGAATAGTTCCTGCCACAAAGCTCAAATCCAAAGCGCAAATATCTTGCTCTGTCGCCGCCAAGCCGACAAGCATCGTACCCTTCCTCTTTTACAATTTCCATTGCACGGTTAAGCAAGATATTCATGTAGCCAAGTCCTTCGTAATCGGGGTGCGTAGCAACATTTCCAACAGTACAGAATTTAATTTCCCTGTTCAAAACCATTGTTGGCAATGGATAAACTCCCACAACCGAAACAAGCTTATCATCTGCAAAAAGTCCTACGTGCTTTCTCATATGTGCGTCATCTCTCACGCACATATTTGGTAGCTCTTTTTCAAAAACCATTTCACAATTATTTTGCTTTGAAAAAACAAGATTCAAAAGTGAAATTAATTCATCGTAATTCTCTTTTTTTAGTCGTTTAATTTCCATCTTTATCTTTCTTGCTTTTCTTTATAATTGCAATTGCACTTTCAGGACTGATTGTAATTTTGATTTTTGAATCTACAACAGACGAAGCCTTTCCTTCTCCGTAATACTTAACATCGTCATAGCTATCAAATGGCGCATCATACGTTAAGGTGTATTCCTTTTTATCGCAATTTGTGATAAGCATAACAGTATCACCGTCGTTTTCCCAACATGAGGAAAGGATTAACGGTGCTTCATTAACATCGGGAAAGCCTATTGCACTATCTGTGATAAATGTAGGGACGAAATCATTTGTTTTCGGTGGGCGAAGCATTTTACCGTAATTGAAATAATCCTTGAATTCATATCTCATTCGGCACATACGGGTCAAATACACCATTTTCTCATCATCGTCAATAACGTCGGCATTTATCCAACCGATTTGCTGACCGAACATAACACTCTGACCAACATGGAACCTGAAATATTCCTTGTCTGCTTTTTTGTAACCATTAGTGCTTCTGCCAAACATAACTACGTGGCCGGCATAAATTTTTGAGAAAAATGGAACGTAATTGGTTGCAACCCACGCCCACGTTAAAAATCCGTCAAATTGGTCAGCGTAAGGCTCCGCATTACATTCACTTGTAAAAATACAATTGTCCTGACACTCTTCCTTTAGGCGTGACATAATATTCTTGTAGGAGCGCACCCACCAAGAGCCACCGCCACCTTCGTGATTATGATGTAGAGCGCAGCACAAATTAGCATCAGATGCGCTGACCTGGTCAAGATAAACGCCGTCAACATTGCATTCCTTTGACATCTTTCTGATAATATCTGCAAGCGCCTCTCTCCAAACATGGCTCGACGGACACATTGCGGCAAGCTGACAAAGTGAACCATCAGGCTCGTGGGATGCGTAGGTTTCTATACACAAATTACCATTTACATCAAGCGTTGCGCCCTCTAAAAACTCACGCTCAAATTTTTCAGTCGATAGATCGCTTGTTCTTGTATCAACAAGACGAGCATTGATATATGGCATTACGTAAATATTATTTTTGTGAAATTCATCAATGCTCTCCATAAATCCGTCCTTTACAGGAAAATAGTATGGATAGTCGTTATTAAACGGAATTTTGTGCCAATTGTAAATATGGTAACCAACAGGCAGTCCAAGCCTGTTTGCAAACTCAATTGGCTTGTTCTTCCAATCATCAGGTTTTGGTGGAACGAGGCTTCTCAAGGAAATAGGAACAGGCTCAGCCTCTGGGTTATCATTAGGCATCCAGTCCATAAGCCAAACAGGTATATCCTTAAACCAGCTTGGAGTATCATACCTGCCAATCGGAGCATACCATTCAGCATGATTTTTAACGTACTCCTCATATATGCACGCCATATCGTACCAATCGCCATCCAAAACACGCATAACAACCTTTCCAACAGGCTCAAAGGAGTTATATGCTTTTCCCATTGAGGTTGACGGATATTCAAACGAAAAGCTTCCTTCTCCACGCCTGAACAGATCACATCTCATATCACATCTTTCAGCACTTGGAGAATGAACAGCCACATAAAGTCCGTTAGATTTTTCTTTTGTAGGCTCATAAATACCAAGCACCGGAGAAACGCAACCAAATCCGTTAGGATAATGGGAGTTCCAATGCACCTCTTTTTCGTAAGCGTTATCAAAAAGCTGACCGCTGGCTTGTGCTATTAACAAATTCGGCTTTTCGTATCCAACGAAGGAAATTGAAGGAACTGACGCTGCCAACACTGTGTAATCAGACGAATCGTTTATAACCTGCAAGCCAAAGGTAATTTCATCCTTACGATAAGCTCTTGCGGTAATAATTACTCGAATTGGCAATGAGCGAGGAAATCCAAAAACAACACGAAGCTCGTTTTTCCCAGCCCATACATTAACCTTTTCCCATCCCTGCTCAGCCGAAAAGCATTCTACTGCGCCTGTTTTGAGATTTTTAATTTTTAGGGCGGTCATAGGATTTACGCATGGCTCGTCAGTAGGCTTGAAATCAACAAGAGAGGTTTTAGCAAGAGATGCTCCGTCTTTTCTGACATAAATCGCACAAGTAAGGCGACCGCTTGTAATATCGTATCTTTCTCCGATAATTTTTGTAATCTGTAAAGGCTCTGTGGAGTCAACCTTCGGTAACACAGGCTTGCCCGCACCAAAGGAAATAACTGATGTAAGCGCATGAGATTCGCTTATCATATTCAAGAAGAAATCTATTTTTGTACCTACGTTACTTTTTAGAGAGCAAAATTCAACCTCGCCATCACCAGAAAGATACGGAACAATCGCATTAACGCTTTTAGGCGCAAAGGATGTGCATCCTGCATTTGAGAGCATAACGTAACCATAATCGTCACACAAAGCGCCGTTTGAAAGTGTAACCTGGTGCGTTATATCATTGACACCAACTGACAAATCAGGCTTAAAGCCTTGGCAGGTATTAAATTTGCTTCTCTCAAATTTTAAATCCATCCAGGACATCATATGGATAGGCAACTGTATTTTTGATGTAAAATACGTACTCACGCGGAGTGCGTTATCACCGCATACTTCAAGCTTATAGTGCGCTATAACAGGTCCTATCTGAGCGTTACTTTCGTCGGTTGGGCGAGCGTGAATTGTCAAAGCGTTCTCGCTTTCCTCAAATTCTACGTTTGAGCCGAGCACATTATAATATCCAACGGTTTTCAAGGTATCCTTAGAGAAAAACCTATACTCATGCTTTCCATTTGTAACGGTATAAAACAGGTTGCCATTTTCATAATCAAGCCTGAGTGTAAATCCGTTTTTAAAGTTAAAAGCTTTTAAAAATTGCATAATAATTCTCTTTTCTAAATCGGTTTTTGTGTAGCTATAGCTCTACACTCCTTTTCAGATTATGCTTTTATTCTTTGTGAGAAACGTAATTTATTATGAAATAAAATGAGGGCGAACTGCAAACAATCCGCCCTCATTTTTAATTATTTAACGATAATCATAAAGCCAGATGCAGAATTTGCCTCCAACCAGATACCTGTCGGCAGCTCACCCTCCACCTCTGGTTCTAACAACCCAGCTGGTTGATTTGTTTCTGTATCCCAACCATAGGTATAGGATAATGTACTGTTTTTACCTGGAACAAGCCTTACATTATCCACATTTATTCCAGGCTTCCATGCAACCAAATAAGTGGCATAGCTCTTGGAATCTGCAGAGCGAAGAGCTGAGTCATCAACCGCAACAGCAAATCCTGCTGTACTTCCCTCTGTAACCCTTGCACCAAATAGGTTTGCCTTTGTTGTTTTTGAGAATAGCGGAATATCTACATTATATCCTGTGGATGGGAGTTGGAATAATACCGTAAACTCTGCATGCATTTGACATTCAATTTTATTGTTATTCTCAGTAATATAAAAATCAGAAAAGTTTCCTTCAGTAACCTCAACAAAAGGAGAATCTCCAGCAATACGCATTGATATTTGCTCCTGAGGAACTGTATTTCCAACATATATATTACCTATTCTTGCTGTAGCATTTGAAACAACAAATGCCTCACCCTCACCACGAAGCTGTAGATTTCCAGAACCAACATGTGTAAAGATTGCACCTGACTCTACTATAAGTGTTGAATTAGTTCCTCGAACTGCTTGCTCTCCACCATTAAAGTTAACAACAGCATTATTCGCAAAACGCACCACCGCCCCTACAGCTCCTGAATCACCAATACCAGAATCTATACGGTCTTGTTCTTTTATTTTCATATTCTCAAATGATATATTTGATCCACTGATATTTCCGCCATACATATCACCCGAAATTATATCTTCATCAGGATTATCTCCCCAAAATACTATATCGCAATTTTTCCCATTGCCCTGATGCATATCATCAAATGGATATGAACCATCTATTTGGACTCGTGCCTTTATATCTTTTTGCAAATATACATTAGAACTACCATTTGAAGGGAAACCAGTTACGATTCCATCTGAAGGGTTACTATGATTCCATATATTAGGATCATTCCAATTTAGCTCTGTTTCTTCAAGATCATTTCGCAATGTATAGCCTACAGCATCTACTGTAGTATTTTTATTCACAGCACTTTCTATAGACCAAATTGTTCCACCTGCTCCAATATTTGAAACAACAAGCTTTGTGTAAACATCATGTGGAAGCTCAGGGAAAGTAGCCCTTACTTCGTAAGACCCTTCTGTTTCATTAATAACAAGAGTCTCTTTCGGAGCTAGACTATCTTGTGTATCTCCACCCCAGATAGTTAAAATTGTTTGACCAGCTCCTCGTTTAATTAAACCACTATATATGATACTTCTATTATTTACAGAAACACTTGGAGCAACATCAAAGCTGCTAGCACCTAGAGTTGTAAAGGATGTTATAGATGTGGCATCATAACCACCCTCTGTTGTTTCCGCAACAAAGTTATAATAATATGTTGTAGATGCTTCTAATGCCTGAGTTAATGTAAATGTACCCACTCCTGTTGCATCTTCAATAGGAATAACAACTGCATCAGACATATCAGCATTTTTACTTAAATGCAATGCTACTGTTATATCTCCTTCACCAACGCTATTTACGCGTACAGTAAAATCACCTTGATCACCTGCATGATTTACTCCTAAACCAAGAATACTTGTTTTAGACAAATCAATAAGTGTAGTACTTGACCAACTAGTTACTCCCCAGTCCTGCACTGCAAAAAATCTAACATAAGCAGCATCAGAAGGAATATCACATGTTAAATCACAGCTTGATTGGCTATATGTTCCCACATAAGTAATATTATCCCACTCGTTTGTTGCTTCTCCCTCATAAGTATCACCATAGACCGCCCATACCTCAGAACTAGCAGTAGTCTCTCCCAGAGATACTGAAAATGTCAATTTTGATGAATCATCAGCAGATTGTACATATGAATCTATGTTAATTGTACGACCTGGTTTAAATGGCCACAAAAAGGTTGATGAAGAGGTATTCTCAAGCATTGTCCAACTGCCTCCAGGTTTACTTATACATTCTGTCTCTCCATCCTTATTATAACCAAAAGCATGAGACCAACCTCCGGCACAGTTTCCGGCACTACCACCAGAGCCACCTAACCAAACACGAATACGGTGCCAGCCTGTTTCAACGCACTCATAACTGCTATATGTAACGGTTTCCCAATGTGTTCCGCTATCGTTATGAGTCTCTACTCCGTCTATTTCCATACGGAAGCTATCACCCATTATTTCATAGAAATTGTAGGTTGAGCCTGCATCCATCCACATATAACCGACATATCCGTATGATTTGTGGCTTGCAAAGGTCCATATATTCCCTTCTGAATCTGTGTATTTTAGCCCATATACAGATTTCGTAGAGCCCCCCACACCAGCCATTACTACACCAGGCACAAGAACCAACCCTTCAGAATATTCATCAAATTTGAAGGTTGATGATACTCCTGAATAATGATATTGTAATAGACCTGGCTCTTGATAACCTAATTCACTTGTAAATAATGGCTCATCCAAATCATTAGTCTTAAATGTTAATACACTCGTTGCAAATGAATAACCTCAATCATTTTTAGCAACTAAACGAACATAATAGGTGTGGTTCGGTGCTAAATCTTTAATAGTAAAAACAACATCATTTGAGACATCGGTTAATACAGCATAAGGCTCTTTTTTGAAGCCTTCTTCTGAAAAATCATCCAAATTACCGCTTAATTGTAGCTCAATTGAAATTTTATTCTCAGTGGCACCTGTGCCTACAGAAAGAAGCTGTACTGGTAGCTTTGCAGAAAAATTAGATAATTCAATACCCTTTAGTGCGACAGAAGGCTCTGGAGCAGCTTCATCTACTCCGGAGACACGGAAAATAGCAACACCAGAGCCACCCTCGGCACCATCAAAAAAAGTATTATTTCCGCCGCCGCCACCGCCACCAAGGCCGTCTTTACCAGCATAATCATTCCAAAAAGTCAATGCAACATTAAACGACTGTTCTAGAATACCACTTCCACCTCCACCAATGCCACCAGCACCAGGAGTTCCAGAATAGCTACCACCACCGCCGCCACCAGCATAGTAAATCTCTTCACCAGTAATATCACTTGCCTTACCAGGACCACCATCACCACTTTTTGAGTGCTTACCACCTGTTGCGGAATAACCAGGTCCTCCTGCACCACCACCACCTGAAGGAGCATTACCCTTATGAGCACTCGCAGCACCTCCAGCATGACCTTGTCCTTCTATACCTAAGCCATCAGCTCCATTGTTAGCACCACCGCCACCGGAAGCTCCATCAATGCCTTGGCCGGCATTCCAGCCACCGCCGCCGCCACCGCCAAATGCCTCGTAGAGAACTGTTCCATCCGATGCGATTATCTTTGTACTTGTACCTGAACCACCACGTGAAGAAGAAGAAGAGCCTCCTGCTCCTCCCTGACCTATAACTACTGAATAAGTGTCAGCAGGCAATGTTACAGATTGAATTTCAACAAATCCACCTGCTCCTCCACCGCCAGCACAATCTCGGCCACCGCCACCGCCACCACCTACCAAAAGGATTCTAAGCTCTTGTTCTTTTAGTAGAGTAAAATTTCCATTCTCTAAAAACGTATGAGTTACATCTGTTGAATTAGCCACATTTTTCTCTACACCGCCACTTGCGTATATAGAACCAAATGATTGTATTCCAATTAGTGAAAGTGATGCACAAAGTGCAAATGATAATTTTTTTAATTTCATAGCAACAATACGATAATTTAAGTTTTGATTTTTTATATAAAACCCTTATTCAATACTATTTATAATCTTAACATATCACCAACCCCACCGTCAAGTTCTCTTTTGTTCTGTGAGACAAAAAACATCAACACCTTAGGTTTTGTGTGACACTTTGTCTCTAAATATGGCGTTTTTTATATTGGCACACTTATTGCATATATAAACGCAAAGGAGAAAAAAACTATGATAGAAAACTTTACACAAAAATCACGCGAGGCACTACAAAAGGCTCAAGAGACCGCAATTCGCTATAACCACCAGACCCTTGAGGTGGTTCACCTATTGTATGCACTCGTAAATCAGGAGGATGGCTTGGTTCCTAGCCTTATAGAAAAGCTAGGTGCAAATCTAACTATTGTTAAGGCAGATATTGAGAAGGAGCTTAATAAGCTTCCTCGAGTTACTGGGCAGGCCGTAGAGAAGGATAAAATTTACGTTTCTCAGGAATTTAATTCCTTCCTCATAAAGGCAAGTGATGCAGCAAAGCAGCTCAAAGATGAGTATGTTTCCGTTGAGCACTTTATTCTTGCAGCTTTGGAGCTTCCAAACACCTCTCCTGCACAAAAAATACTAAAGGCCGCCCATATAGATAAATCCGCTGTTCTCACAGTACTAAAAGAGGTGCGCGGCAACCAGCGTGTTACAAGCGACAACCCAGAACAGCAATATGAGGCACTAAAAAAATACGGCATTGATCTAGTTGAGCTAGCAAGACAAAATAAGCTAGAGCCAGTAATTGGACGCGATTCCGAAATTCGCGCTGTTACTCGCATTTTGTCACGCAAAACAAAAAACAACCCTGTCTTAATCGGAGAACCAGGCGTCGGTAAAACTGCTATTATCGAAGGGCTAGCCCAGCGCATTGTCCGTGGCGATGTCCCAGAGGGGCTAAAAAATCGCCGCGTTTTCTCTCTAGATATGACCGCCCTAATGTCAGGAGCAAAATATCGAGGCGAATTTGAAGAGCGACTTCAAGCTGTGCTAAAGGAAATAAAAGCAGCCGCCGGTCAAACAATACTATTTATTGATGAAATCCATACAATAGTTGGTGCTGGAAAGACAGAAGGCTCCACAGATGCAGCAAATATGCTAAAGCCTATGCTAGCACGTGGTGAGTTACACTGTATTGGAGCAACCACACTTAATGAGTATCGCCAATACATGGAAAAGGATGCGGCTTTGGAGAGACGCTTCCAGCCAGTAATGGTTGATGCCCCATCTGTAGAGGATACAATTTCAATTCTACGAGGCTTAAAGGAGCGCTTTGAGCTACATCACAATGTACGCATACAGGATGCCGCAATTGTTTCTGCTGCGACCCTTTCTGATAGGTATATTTCAGATCGTTTCCTACCAGATAAAGCAATAGATTTGATTGACGAAGCTTGTGCTGCTATTCGCACAGAGATGGACTCAATGCCAGCTGAGCTTGATGAAATCACTCGCAAGGTAATGCGCCTTGAAATTGAAGAAACAGCACTTAAGAAGGAAACTGACAACGCAAGTAAAGATCGTTTAACTGCACTACATAAAGAGCTAGCTGAGCTAAAGTCAGAGGCAGACGCAATGCGCTTGCGTTGGACAACAGAAAAGAACGCACACAATGTCGTTAAGGAGCTACGCCAGAAGCTAGATCAAGCTCGTGGTGAATGTGAGGCAGCAGAGCGTGATGGCAATCTTGAAGCAGCCGCACGCCTACGCTATGGCACAATCCCAGAGCTAGAAAATAAACTTAAAGAGCAGAATGAATTGGCAAATTCTTCTAGCCAAGAGCGTCTATTAAAGGAAGAGGTCTCTGAGGAGGAAATTGCTGAGGTAATTGCACGCTGGACAGGTATTCCTGTAAAACGTCTTGTTGAAGCTGAGCGAGAAAAACTCCTACGGCTTGCAGACACACTCCATGAGCGCGTAATAGGTCAGGACGAGGCTGTTGAAGCAGTTGCTGATGCTGTCATGCGAGCACGTGCAGGCATTCAAAGCCAGAACCGACCTCTTGGCTCCTTCCTATTCCTTGGACCAACAGGCGTAGGAAAAACGGAGCTAGCAAAAACTCTTGCTGAGGCATTGTTTGATTCAGAAAATCAGGTGGTTCGCATTGATATGTCTGAATATATGGAGAAGCACACAGTTTCAAGGCTTGTTGGTGCACCTCCGGGATATATCGGCTACGAGGAAGGTGGACAGCTAACAGAGGCAGTACGCCGAAAGCCATACTCTGTTGTCTTGCTTGATGAGCTGGAAAAAGCCCACCCAGATGTCTTCAATATCCTATTGCAGGTATTGGATGATGGTCGCCTCACAGACTCACATGGTAGAACCGTAAGTTTCCGCAATACCATTATCATCATGACAAGCAATCTTGGCTCAAGCTATCTTCTTGATGCTATTGAAGCTGGTGGCATTACCGATAAGGTTAGAAATCGAGTAATGGCAGAGCTAAAGGGACATTTCCGCCCTGAATTTCTAAATCGACTTGATGAGCAGGTAATATTCACCCCATTGGGTCGTGATGAAATTGGTAAGATTGTAAAACTCCTATTAGGAGATTTGCAAAAGCGTTTGTCAGAGCGTGAGATTGAGCTTGAGGTAACACCTGCTGCAATTGAGGCAATCATCACAGGAGGATATGATCCTATATATGGTGCACGCCCATTGAAGCGGTATATTCAAAAAATGATAGAGACTCCTCTTGCTCGAAAGTTACTTAGCGGAGATGTAATCAAATCTATCAAAGTAGACTATATTGATGGTGCATTTATTTGTGCATAAAATTCAATCTAGATTCGGCAGCTCCAACTGCCGAGTCTAGATTTATTTTAATAATAATGTAAAGTTTATTGCTCTCTTGCAACAGAAGCGACAAGCACGCGCCCTGCATGCTTACGTTTTAGCTCAATAGCACATTCTGAACATGTTGCACCAGTTGTAAACACATCATCTATTAAAAGAATATTTCTACCATAAACATAATCAGTAGCAGAATCTGGAGAAGCAAAAGCCCCTGAAACATTTTCTTTACGAGCCTCAGAATTGAGCTTTGTTTGTGTAGGTGTATAGCGAACACGCTCTAAAAGCTCTGGCATATATGCAAGCTTTAACCTCTTGCACATCTCCTTCGCAATAAGTGCCGCTTGATTATAACCACGCTCTCTTTCTTTCGTTGGATACAATGGCACAGGACAAACTGCATCTATTCGCTCATCCGAATATGATGCTCGTACACATCCCTCTAATAACTTTGCTAACTCAGGAACCAAATAAGTTCCTTGCTTATATTTTAAAGTCAAAATCATGTCACGCACTGCTCCACCATAAATAGTGGCACTCCTTGCCATATCATATGCAGGAGGATGCTTTAGACATGAAGAACAATACATAAATCCTCTTCCACCTTCACGTGGAATATTACCACAAAGCTTACAACAGCCTTCAATTGGTCGGAGCACTATTGTCTCCATACATGAAGCACAAAGATAGCTATCACCACTTGCAACTCCACAAGATATACAATGGCGTGGAGTAACAAGATCACAAAGTGTATGAAAAAAACCTTTTAGTTCTATTATTGGTTTATTTAAAATTATGGGTAGCTTCATTTGAGCCTAATTACATATTGGCGATAATTTCAATTGCACTACGCTCCAATGATCCACGCTGTGAATCAACAACCGCTCTCGCTGCTTCTCCCCATTGTTTACGTTTTTCTGGAGAAGAAATCAATTCGCGCAAAGTTTGCTCTAATTCAGAAATATTAGATAGAATTATCATAGCATTATTTGCTTTAAAACAATTCATTACAGGAACAAAATTCTCTGTATGTGGTCCTACTATTACTGGCTTGCCTATTGCTGCTGGCTCAATCATATTCTGACCTCCAATATTTGGATCAAATGATTTTCCAACAAGAACAATATCTGCACAATAATACATAGAAGAAAGTTCACCTGTTGTATCTACCATCAAAATTGTATCTTCCGCAGGAGTAATTGTTTCTGTTCCTTGCTTCATACGGCTACGACGAATCGTTTTCACACCAATTTCTGCAAGCTCACGCTCTACTTCATCACCACGCTCCATGTGTCGAGGAACAAGAATTAGCTTTACATTTGGTTGTGCAATATTTTTCCATGCCTGAGCCAAAGCAAGCTCTTCATCAGGCCACGTTGAGCCTCCAAGAATTACAGTATCTGTTTCATTTATTCCTGCCGCTTCACAAGTTGCTTTTGCACGAGCAAGAATATCATCCGCAACTGGCTTTATATCAAATTTAACAGAACCCATTACCTTGATTTTCTCTTCCTTTGCACCTGCAGCAATTAGACGCTCTTTATCAAGCTCTCCCTGAACAAGCATTACATTAAAACAATCAAACACAGGTCCAAAGAAATATTTTAAACGCTTATAATTTGGTGCAGATTTATCTGAAACACGTCCATTAACCAAAAACAAATTCTTTTCACGTTTCTTCATCGCACGTATAATATTTGGCCAAAATTCTGACTCTGTTAAAATAAATGTATCAAAATTAATTTTTGGCAATGCACGGCGAATATGGCTTGGAAAATCAACAGGCAAATAAATTACCACATCATCTGGTTGTGCAATATTTTCACAAACAGCACGACCCGTTGAGCTTGTTGTTGAAATAATGAAAGACACACATGGCAAGCGCTGACGTAGCTCTTGAATAACATTTCCAGCAAGGTTTGCTTCACCTACACTTACAGCATGGATCCATATACGTTTTTTCTCTCCAAGGCGCTTTTCCACCTCAGGAGAGAAGCGACCAAATCGCTCATGAAAATTTGCTCTATAGCCTCCTCTTTTCTTCATGCGAATAAAAAACTTTGGAAGCATCAACGTATAAGCAATAGCAAATAAAATATTGTAAAAAAACCAGCGCATTTCTAAATATCTTTCTTTTAATATTATTTTGAGCGACGAAGTACGTAGCCTTTAAATACTGAGTTAAAATCTAAAGGTTCAGTCTTATCTGGGCCAATCTGTTCAAATGTATAAATACGATTCTCATCCTTATTGTACCAAATAATTGCTTCACCATTATGCCAACGACGGCGCATATAACGATCTCCATGATGTTCGCGCAATGAACTAAACTTAAGTATGCGTCCATCAAAATTATTAACAGTACACTTTGACACTAGCTCCGCTTGAATGTTGAGTGTGCGAAGAATTGCATTATAAAAATCAAATAGATCCTTCTTGCCAAGAATTGTTGAAGCCAAGCCCCAACGCCTGAATGTAGCACGACGGTGTGTACTTTCATTTTCAAAAAGCATCATAGCATTTGCAGGAAGCGTAACAATGTCTTCTATTTTATAATCGACCGGCAAGAAGCAATGAATTCCATAAAGCGAGTATTCTCTTTCTATTGAAGAATCATTAAAGGAAGAGCTCTCTAAAATTGGGAAAATTACTTCTTCACGATAGTTCGCAGTCCGTTCACCTTCAAAAATCCAACGAACCAAATGCTGCGTTTCTTTGTTATAACCTAACGCCTGACAAGGAACAATTGGATCTGCCATCCATCCAACAAGAAAATTCCCAACATCCTTTGTTTCAACCTCATCAACTCGCTTTTCAGAATTTTTCTTATAAATATTATTCTGGATAAATGTCTTCATCGTTGTTAAACGGTTTGGCTCACGCAAGCAAGGCTCCCAACTAACCGTCGCCTTCAACCCGTCTCTTGTGCCGAACTCAATTCGGCCAACTCGATCTTCAACAGCATATTTGGTTACCTCCCAATCATGTGGTACAGTGGAGCGAATATGATGCCAAGCAATAAAATTACCGGCTACAGGTGTAGGTGGTGGCGGTGTATTACCACTATTACGTTCATTATTTTTTGCCATTACAATTAGCCTTTAAAAATCATTATTAAAACACAAACCGATATAAATATTATAACATCAACAATAATAGCAATATCCTGAGTGAGTGTTTTTTCGGGGCGTCCGCCCTCTCCTTTACATAGTGTCAAATAGACATATCGAAAAATACCAAAAGCCACCAACGGGATTGTGATAAACATTTGTTTTGTACCAAGCTTCTCTATTGTTGATGGGGATAAAGTATAAATTGAATAACAAACAACAGACAACGAAGAAATTGCTGAAATTAATGCGACGAGCAAATCTTTACTATATTCTGCAAGTACGCGTCTATGAGCTGGAGCTTTATCTCCTAATAGATTAAGCTCACAATAACGCTTACATAGGGCAAGAAGCAAAGCAACGGAAAAAGTACAAACAAGCATCCAAGTTGAAGCATCAACATTTGCGGCAACAGCACCAGCATACACGCGTAAGACAAATCCAGCTGCGATTAAAAATACATCTACGAGGACAACATTTTTTAACCAAAGAGTATAAAGCACTTGCAAGACAAAATATATAATCAAACAGACTAAGAGTCTTTTATCTACATTAGTAGCAAACCCAATAGAGAGAAACAACAAGATAGATGCTTCAAGAGTTGCTGCCCACAGAGGCAATGCTCCAGATGCTATTGGACGTTTTCGTTTTTCTTCATGTACACGATCACAATCAACATCGTGTATATCATTCATAATGTATACAGCACCAGCAACAAAGCAAAATGCCAGAAAAGCCAAAAAAGTATTTTCTAAAGCAGCAGTAAAACAGATATGCTGATGTTTATCTGACAAGCCAAAAAACAAACCAGCCCAAACCAGTACATTTTTAATGCACTGGCGAGGACGAATAACTCTAATAAAGGCTGGTAATTGCATTTTAAAATAAATTCTTAATTAAACCGAGTATTCCTTGCTTCCAAGGCACTCGATGAGATATACCACTTTGATTTTTAAAGCTATCCAAATTTGCTTTATACCACTCAAAGTTTCGAAGCAATGCTTGTTTATTAGAATACTTTGGTTTAAAACCAAGCTTTTGTTCTGCCTTTTCTATACTAACAAAGCTATCTTCACAGGCTGTTTCGTAAACCCATTTATATAATGGAGACAGGTGCAAAAATTCAAGGAATCGTAGAGCCCAAATCACTGGACGTGATGGAAATCCAATAATACGCTTACTATAGCCAGCGGCATCCAGCACTGCTTGGTAATCTTTTTTCATTGTCTCAAAATCCTTTGCACCAACGTTAAATGTATCATTTACCACCTCATCAGGCAATGTCATACAGCTCCAAATTGCCTCACACAGGTCTTCAACATCGAGCAATTGGTAGCGATTATTTCCGGAACCAATCATTGGGAAATTGTGCCCAGTCAGAGCCCAATCATATAGCAAGGCAAACACGCCTAAACGCTCAGGTCCGACAAAAGATTTTGGGCGGATAATTGGCACACACAAGCCTTTTGCTCTAAAGCTTTCGCAGACGCCTTCTGCCCCTACCTTTGCAATGCCATAGGGGCCAACACCAATAAGTTTATCTGTTTCATACAAAGGATGGTGGTCTGGTATACCATAGACAGCTGTTGAGGAAATTTGTATAACACGTTTAATTCCCAAATCCATAGCCACCTGCAACACATTACAGGTGCCATCAATATCAGTTGTTAAGATTTCCTTCTTTGTATAGAGAGGCAGAGCAGCTGCACAATGGATGACGATATCGCATCCCTCCATTGCTTTACGCACATCTTCGACATTACGAATATCACCTTTGATAGCAACGACATAATCCTTATCAGGATAATCAAAATCAGCAATATCATAAGAGACCAATTTCTCTACGCCCTTTGCTTTAAGGTATCGAATTAGGTTTATTCCGAGGAAACCTGCACCACCAGTAATAAATGCTTTCATAGAATTAAAATAGAAGAAAATTAAATTTACCTATAAATACAAGCATATTTTACCACAAACGAGAACAAGAAACAACAAAACTCTTTCCCATCCCCCAAAACCCACACCCCGCGCACACAGCACCTAGCAATCCTGCCATCCTGCACAATCCCGTAATCCTGTACCTTTTTTCGCACGTTTAGGCATCACGCTTACGTCAAATATGTGCAGCACTATTTTATTTGTTGCTCTCTATTTTAGATGGGGACATTGAGGACATTGGCGACATTGGCGACGGGAGAGCAAGATTTTCTAGCGGTGACGTTTAGGACAATCATCTAACGTCTTTATAGAAAAAGAGCTTTCACGCTAACGCGAGCGTGAAAACCCTTAATTTATTTGGACATTAAACTATTAGACTAATAGATGTCTATGTAAAAAATTTGGTTTTTCAACCCTTAAAGCGGGTTGAAAAACATTTTTCGGAGGCTTGCTTGCGGTGCTTTTTATTTGCACCGCTTGCTACGCCTCCTCTTTTCTTTTAGCACAGTTATTTTTCTGTCCTAGAGACGACGAGGCGAAAGCCGAGGCTGCCGTACCTGATAGCGGGATTATACCAGAACCTGATAATCGAACCGCAGTCATACGCAAGATTATAGTAGCTACCACCACAGTTAATACGGCCAGAACCATTAGCCGAGGCAGTCCACTCCCCCACATTACCATGCATATCATACAAACCCCATGCGTTTGGCTTCTTCTGCCCTACTGGATGTGTCTTATAATCAGAATTATCCAAATACCAACCCATCTCGTCTAACGTGCCTTCTCGCCCATCTGCAAGTAAGCCATACTTACCTGTGCTTCCTGCTCGGCAAGCATACTCCCACTCTTCCTCTGTTGGAAGTCTAAATGTAATGCCTGCTGACTTTACTTCTGTACGTGCATTAAGTTTCTTAATAAACTCCTGACAGTCAAACCAAGAAACGTGCTCTACAGGACGAGATAAATCGCCTTTGAAATACGATGGATTATTTCCCATGATTTCTTGCCACTGAGCCTGAGTTACTTCATATTTACCAAAGTATAAACCTTTATGCTCAGCACTATCTGGTATCTTAACCATACTTTCTATTAAATCTATCACGATTTTCTCTCGTGTTATATGCTCTGCTTCTGCTTTCTCTTCTTCTTTGCCACATCCTAGCATTGAAAATACAAGAATCGCAAACGCTGATATTTTTACAAAGTTTTTTATTTTCATTTTTTACCTCATAATTATAAAAAAGCATACAAAATTTTCTTTCATTGTAGCATCTACATTTTTAGATTGTCAATTGCTAAAACTAATTTTATGAAGTATGCCTACGGCATATGAAGCATTGCGAAGCAATATATGCGGTAAAAGATTAGTGAATAGGTAATAGATTAGGTAATAATGAATAATGAATAGTGAATAGATAAGGTTTAGTTTAGATAAATAAATTAGTCCCCAAGGTCTCCTGTGTCCCCATTGTCCCCTAAGCGCTAAACTGTCTTATATTTATTTTGCTCTCAAGTTTTGGTGAGGACAATAGCCTAAATTCGTGTCCGAATTTAGATGAAGCAGCGCGA
>JAFUOX010000104.1 GCA_017481725.1 Kiritimatiellia bacterium
AGTGAGTTTTGCCTTGACTATTGCTATTCTTTCGAAGCAATTTGGCAAACCTCATCCACTAGTGTGCTCGCCCAGAAGCTCATTGAGATGCGGAGGCGACGCATTATAATAAATGAAGAATGAAAAATGAAGAATGAAGAATTCAGGTAGAGTTGAGTGGTTTTTTCTCCATTCTCGCGTCTAACGTCCCACTTCACACTTTTAGCCATCACGTGCAGCAGCTCCGTATCTTTGCCTTCTTGTGGGCGAACACACTAGCGCTTGGCAGTTGCCTTTGCGACAACAGGAGTAAAACTAGGCAACAACAAGCGGTAGTGTTATCATTGATGCCACCACACAAGCCATGCGTCTCTGCGTCCCTTTTTCGCACTTTTAGCCACCACGCAAGCCATGCGTCTCTGCGTCCCTTCTTCGCACTTCTAACCACCAGTGCCGTATATTGCATTTGATTTTACAAAAAACAGATTGAATGAGGGAATTATATTTGATAAAATTCTTGTTAATGAGACAAGTTACTTGTAATTTTAATCTAATAAAAAGGAATAATATGGCAAAGAAAAAAGAAAAAATATCAGAAAAAGATTTAGGTCATGCAGCTCATTCAAAAGAAGCAAAGAAGGCCGTAGCTAGAAAAACATCTAGACATTTAAAAATAGTCTTCCTTGGTGCAGGCAGTGGTTTCTTTGGCTCGCTATTTCGCGACATCATGATGGTTGAAGGTTTTAACGATGGCGAAATGTGCATTGTTGATTTGGATAAGAAACGTCTGAATATTGCTGAGCGTCTTGGATATGAGATGATGAAGCGTGTCGGTAATAAGGGTTGGACATTAAAGAAAACAACTAATCGTCGTACTGTGCTAAAGGATGCAGATTATGTTATTAACTGTATCGAAGTAAATGGAGGCCCATGTGTACGCCCTGATAATGATATTCCTTTAAAGTATGGTGTAGATCAGTGTATTGGTGATACTATTGGACCTGGTGGAATTATGAAGGCTCTTCGCACAGTTCCTACATGGTTGGAGGTATTAAGTGATGTTAGTGAGCTTTGTCCTAATGCAGTAGTATTTAACTACACAAATCCAATGTCAATTATGTGTTTGGCAGCAACAAGAATGTTCCCTCAAATCAAGCATTTTGGTATGTGTCACAGTGTTCAGGGAACGAGTGAGAGACTTGCTAGTTATGCAGGAGTGCCATTGGATGAAATTAAGTGGGAGTGTGCTGGTGTAAATCACTTGGCTTGGTTCACAAAATTTGAGCATAATGGTAAGAGCTTGTATCCTAAAATCAACAAGCGCCTAAAGTCTGGCGAGGTTGATATTACATGCGATCATGTTCGCTTTGATATGATGCAACAATTTGGTGCATTTATTACAGAATCAAGTGGTCACTTGAGTGAGTATTTGCCTTTCTATCGCAAGCGCAAAGATATTCGTGAAAAGTATTGTCATAATGGCTATAATGGTCAGTCTTCTTTCTATGCAGATAATTGGCCTCAGTGGCGTGAGAATGGCGATAAGTGGAGAACAGAGTTTGGTAATGGTGAGCATAAGGACTGGGAAGTAAAGCGCTCTTGGGAATATTGCTCATATGCAATTGAAGCTCTTGAGATGAATCGCCCATTTGTAATGCATTCAACTGTTCCTAATACAGGATTGATTAGCAATCTTCCTCAGAATGGTGTAGTTGAAGTTGCATGTCATTGTGATAAGAATGGTATTGTTCCAACTTATTTCGGTGATCTTCCTGCTCAAATGGCTGCTATTTGCGATTGGAATATGCGTTGCTATGAATTAGCAGCTCAGGCATGTTTAGAATTTGATTTGGAGAAGGCTACATATGCTATGATGCTTGATCCAAATACAAATTCATCTTGCTCCCCAGAGGAAATTCGCAAGATGGCAAAGGAGCTCTTTGCTGCAGAGAAGGAGTGGCTAGATCCAAGATTCTTTGCAAAAAAGAAGTAATTTAGACTTTTGCTTATATCTTTAAAAAAACGCAGGCATTTTGCTTGCGTTTTTTTTTGTATGTTAGAATTTGTTAGTAATTGACTTGCCTAAATGATAAATGGTAATATTTAGTAAAACACAATAACGATATTGTGTTCATTAAGGTTTTACTACATAACATTAGGAAATATTATGGATATTAATATTCTAGGTCGTCCTTGGGAAACACCAACACTCCCACATATTGGTCGCTTGCGTGCTCGTGCAACTTTGTTCCCTTACAAGACTGAAAAGTCTGCACTTACTTTAGATAGGACAAAGTCTACATGGGTTCAATCACTTAATGGTAAATGGGCATTCTCTTTTCATGAGAGAGTACAGGATGTCCCAGATGCAGAGCTAGTAGATGTTAAGCTTAATACATCAAAGTGGGATAAGGTTGATGTTCCTGGTAATTTTACTATGCAGGGCTATTCTATCCCTCACTATACAAACGTAAAAATGCCTTTTGAGGCTCAAATTCCTAATGTGCCAGAGGAGAATCCAACAGGTGTTTATCGTACAGAATTTGAAGTGCCAAAGGCTTGGCTAAAGCGTAGAACAGTTCTTCACTTTGGTGGTGTAGAGAGCGTTGCTTATGTTTTCCTAAATGGTAAGCGCATTGGTATGTTTAAGGATACACGCCTTCCTTCTGAGTTTGATATTACAAAATATTTAGTAGAAGGAAAGAATGTTCTTGCTGTTATGGTAATCCGTTGGTCAGATAGCTCATATATCGAGGACCAAGATCATTGGTGGCAGGCTGGTATCTATCGTGATGTTTATCTATATAGCCAAAGCAATGATATCTTTATTGAGGATGTTACAATACAAGCTGGCTATGATTACAACACAGGTGCAGGTGATTTAGTTGTAAAGACAAAGACAAACTTTACTGCACCGCCTGAGGCAACAAAGTATTACGACATAGAGGTTATGCTTTATGATATGGAAGATAAGCCAATACTTAAAAAGCCTCTTGTTGGTAAGGGTTGCACTGATTATCGTGTGTCAGAGAATATTACAACTGTTTCCACAACAATAAAGAAGGTTGCTCCATGGTCTGCTGAGGTGCCAAATCTTTACAAGGTAGTGATAACTCTAAAGGATATTAATGGCAAGATTGTTGAATATACATCTCAGCGCACAGGCTTCCGTACAATTGAGATTAAGAATCGCGAGCTTCTTGTTAATGGTTGCCCAGTATTGATCCGTGGTGTAAACCGCCATGACCATGATTTCAAGCTTGGTAAGACAGTTCCTTATGAGTGCATGCTTCAGGATGCAATCCTAATGAAGCAGTTTAACTTCAATGCTGTTCGTTGCTGTCACTATCCAAACGATCCACAGTGGCTTGATATATGCGATGAGTTTGGTTTGTATGTCGTTGATGAGGCAAATATTGAGGCGCATGCATATTATAATTACACATGCCGCTCAGAGGATTTCCGCCTAGCATATCTAGAGCGTGGTTCTCGAATGGTTATCCGCGATAAGAACCATCCATCAATCATCTTTTGGTCATTGGGTAATGAGTCTGGCTATGGTGAAAACCATGTAGAGATGGCTCGCTGGATTCGTAATTATGATCCAACCCGCCTATTGCATGGTGAAGGTCCAATGCATACCACATGGCACCAGAATGGTGGACTATTTGGTTCCCCAATTAGCCATGTTGCAACAGATGTAATCAACCCAATGTACACAAGCATTGAGAATTGCATTCGCTTTGCTACAGAGGTGGATGATGATCGCCCAATGATTCTTTGTGAGTACTCTCATGCAATGGGTAATAGCTGCGGCTGCTTGAAGGATTACTGGGATGCATTCTACAAGTATCATGGCTTGCAGGGTGGCTATATCTGGGATTGGATTGATCAGGGTCTTTTGAAGTATGATGACAAGGGTCAGCCATTCTGGGCTTATGGTGGTGACTTTGGTGATAAGCCAAATGATATCGATTTCTGCTGCAATGGTATGGTTCAGCCAGATCGCCTACCAAAGCCACAGATGTATGAATTTAAGAAGATTGTTCAGCCTCTAATGTTTAAGCTAATTGATGCTAAGAAGGGCATTATTGAGGTAAAGAATATGGACTTCTTCCGCAATGCAGATTGGCTTGAGGGCTCATGGTACATTGAGATTGAGGGCAACCCAACAACTAAGGCACCAGTTCCAATGGGACACTACCACATTAAGCCACAGGAAACAGTTCAGATTAAGCTACCTGGCTATGACTATGATAAGCTCCCTCTTGCTGCTGCAGAGCAGGAAGCATTCCTAGTTGTAGTTGCACGCACCTGCGAGGAGCAGATTTGGGCACCAGCTGGCCATGAGGTTGCTTGGGAGCAGTTCCCAATCCCACTAGAGGTTTCTGAGGAGCTAGAGCTCCCTGAGCCAAATTGGGATTTGGAGCAGCCTCTTGATGTTAAGGCAGACTCTGCCACAAAGCTAACAATCACATCTGGTGAGCTAACTCTTGTTGTTGACAAGAAGGAGGGTAAGCTAGCAAGCCTAAAGCTTGGTGAAACAGATGTTATTACCTCTGGCCCAGAGTTTAACCTATGGCGTGCACCTCTTGATAACGATGGTGTTAAGGGCAGTGCAGAGCAGTGGCGTGCTCATTGGAAGCCACTAGGTCGCTGGAGTAATGATGGTCTAAATAAGCTTACAAAGAAGCTTGTTGAGTTTAAGGCTGATGCAACAAAGGCTGGCATTGTTATTAAGGCAAAGCACACCTATACACCAGATGTGAAGAAGGATAAGCCAATCACAGTTGATAGCCAGTACACAATTGGTCTAGGTGGACTAATTAAGTGTAAGCACACCTTCAACTATCCAGATGGATTGGCAGATCCTCCAATGCTTGGTATGGCAATGGCAACAGGAGAGGGCTTTGAGGAGCTAAATTGGTTTGGTCTAGGTCCAATTGAGACTTATGCTGACCGTAAGGCTGGTGCTCTTGTTAGCGAGTGGGATAATCTTGTTACAAATGAGTACTTCCCATACGTACTACCTCAGGAGAGCGGTAACCACGAGGATACTCGCTGGTTTACTCTTGTAAATGAGGAGGGTAAGGGCTTCCAGATTCAGGCAGTGAAGAAGCCATTTGGCTTTAGTGCTCGCCACTATGCAGTGGATGATATCACCAAGTGCATGCACCATAATGAGCTAACTCTCCGCAAGGAGACATTTGTTCAGATTAATGCAATTCAGCGTGGTCTTGGTACTTCAAGTTGTGGTCCAGATACCTTGGATAAGTACAAGATTAAATCAGGTAAGTATGTTCTAGAATATTATATTCTACCAATATCTGAATAAGATAATCAAAAAAGGCGTCCTTCGGGGCGCCTTTTTTTTATAGGCAATGATGAGCAATGAATAATCATGGGGTGGGATGTGTCTATTCTTGCTTGAATTTCTACCTAGAAAAGAGTACTTTATTTGTGTATTTGTAAAGGGGATACATTATTATGAAATTTAAATTTGATCATGACCTTCATATTCATTCTCATCTCTCTCTTTGTTCTAATGATCCAGCCCAAAATAAGGATAGAATTTTTAAGTACGCAAAGGATAATAAGCTTCATACAATTTGTGTGACGGATCATTTTTGGGATGATGATGTTCCAGAGGCAACAAACAGGTATAGAGCCCAGAATTTTGCCCATATTAGCCAAAATAAGCCTTTGCCATCTGATGATGAAACTAGTTTCTTGTTTGGCTGTGAAACAGATTTTAATAAAAATTTCACGCTTGGTATTGCAGATAAAACATTTTCTGAGTTTGATTTTGTGATTATCCCAACCACCCACATGCATATGAAAGGGTTTGTAATCTCAGAGGAGGATGCTCAAAGCAATTTACGCCGTGCACAGCTTTGGGTTGAGAGGCTAGAAGCTTTAACCCAAAGAGATTTGCCATTTCAGAAAATTGGTATTGCTCACCTGTCTTGTCATTTAATCAATAATGCTTCTCGCAAAGACTATTTGGAAGTGCTTGATTTAATCCCATCCGATGATATGGAGCGAGTTTTTTCTGATTGTGCGAGGGTTGGTGTGGGTATAGAGTTAAATATGAGCGACATGAGCTTTGAGGATTCCGAGGCAGATCAAGTGCTTCGTATGTACCGAATTGCTAAATCCTGTGGTTGCAAATTCTATTGTGGCAGTGATGCACATCATCCAGAAAAGTTTGATACAGCAGCTGAGGTATTTAACCGAGCAATTGATTTATTAGGCTTGGAGGAGTCTGATAAATTTATTGTTGTACAATAATTAAGCACATATCTTGGCAATGTTTTGTAAGCACAAATTCTGTATGGTATTTGAACTATACTTATATAATTGTAGGAGTATAGGCATGCTTGATGAGAAAATTTTGCCATTAGTAGGGGTTTAGGAGAAAACTCATATGTACTTTAATTTTGGATGTAATATTAATTAGGGTTGAAATTATTACGACCTTTTGATAACATAATTAAAGAGTTTTGGTTTTTAAAAATTAGAAAAGTTATTATGAAAACAGCATTAGTTTGTGGTGCGGGTGGTTTTATCGGTTCGCACCTAGTTAAATTCTTAAAGAATAAGGGCTTTTGGGTTCGTGGTGTTGATAGAAAAATGCCTGAATTTTCTCCTACAGAGGCCGATGAATTTCTTGTTTTAGATTTGCGTGATTGTGATAATTGCAAAAAGGCTTTAGCACTTGATAGTGGCAAACCTTTTGATGAGGTTTATCAGCTTGCTGCTGATATGGGTGGTATGGGCTTTATTAAAAATGCAGAGTGTGAGATTATGCACAACAGCATTTTGATAAATGTTAATATGATTTCAGAGGCTGCGATGATGGGTGTATCACGTTATTTCTTCTCATCATCAGTTTGTGTTTATCGCGATATGCAGCCAGGTGAATCAATGATCGATGAAACAGGTGCATATCCTGCTTTCCCAGATAATGAGTATGGTTGGGAGAAGCTTTATTCGGAGCGTATGCTACAAGCCTTTAGTCGCAAGTATGGTATGATTGCACGTATTGCTCGTTTCCAAAACTGTTATGGACCAGATAGTGCATGGGAGGGTGGAAGAGAAAAGGCACCTGCTGCACTATCTCGTAAGGTTGCTCAAATTGAAGATGGTGGAGATGTTGAAATTTGGGGTGATGGATTAGCAGAGCGCAATTTTATTTATGTGGATGATTTAGTTCGTGCAGTTTATATGCTAATGCATTCAGATTTAGAGGGAGCTGTAAATATTGGTACATTAGAGAATGTTACAGTTCGTCAATTACTTCAGTATACTGCTGAGGCTGCAGGTAAGAAGGTTGGCTTTAAATCTATTGATGGGCCAGTGGGTGTTGCTTCTCGCAATTTCTCAATTGGTAGAATTACATCACTTGGTTGGCAGCCAGAGTATTCCCTACGTGAAGGCATGAAGAAAACCTATGCGTGGGTACGAGAGCAGCTCATTAAGGCTGGTCAAGAGGTAAAATAAATTAGATTTCTACGAGTAGCTAGGGGCTTGATTTGAAATTTAAAAAGATTAGAGTATTTTTTAATCGCCGGTCAGGGATTGGTTCTTCATTTATGCAGGTTCAAGCTGCATTTTCCAAATATTGGGGTGAAGTTTCTCAAGATATAGCATGGTATTTCCCTAGTTCAAAAGAAGAGTCTGACAGGCTTGTTGATTTATCGATAGCAGATGGTGTTGATTGCATTATTGCTGGTGGTGGAGATGGAACCATCGCAAGCATAGGCAAAAAGTTAATAGGCACAGACGTAACTCTTGGAGTAATTCCATTAGGTAGTGGCAATGGTTTGGCACGCCATTTTAGCCAATCGATGAATCCTGTTAATGCAGTTCGTGAATTAGCAAATTCTGCTATAGTAGGGATGGATGTTGGGTATATTAATGGTCATCCATTTCTAGTTAGTGCAAGTATTGCATGGGAATCAGATATGGTGGATTTATACAATCGTTTCCCAGTGCGAGGTGTTGGTTCTTACGTAATGGCAGGTATAGGAACTTTCTTTACATATCGTGCATCAGAAACAACAATTTCTATTCCTGGTGAATCAGATGTTACAATAAAGAAGCCATTGCTTCTTACTTTAGGAAATTTGTCTGGTTGGGGTGGCGGTGCATTTATTGATGTTGATGCAAGTGGTTGTGATGGTAAGCTAGAATTAGTTTATGCAGAGACAATTTATGCTCCAATAATGCTTGCTCACATTACTCGTGTATTTGAAACAGGATTAAAGAGTCTTCCTTATGTAACAATGAAAAAGGTTTCTACAGCAAGGCTTGTTCGTAAGGATGCTGTTCCTATTCAGTTAGATGGAGAGCTTATAGAGGCAGATAAGGAATTAGAGATTTCTATAAAGCAAAATATGCTTAAGGTTTTGATTCCACAAAATAATTGTTCAGACTCATTAAATTAAATTTTGTATTTTTTAATTATTAAAGATTGAGTGAACTATATCTAAAAGAATTTAAGAGGTAAAGAGATTTATGAAAAAAATAATTCCAGCGGTAGTCATTCTTGCATTAGCACAGGTGTTTACATTAGCAAGCGAGGTGGCAAACAAGCTATTGCGCTACATAAAGGAGGATGATACTGGTGCGATTATAGAGTTGGTGCAAGCATCTTCTGCAGCAGAGTTGGGTGAAATTTCTCGAACAGGGTTGACAGCTTTGCACTTTGCCGCAATTCAAAATCATGTTGTTGCTGCAAATGAGCTACTAGGTAAGGGTGTTCCAGTAGATGTTCGTGCTCCTGCAAAGAATAATACAACGCCATTACATTGGGCTGCGTCTCAAGAATCCATTGATGTGATTAGACTTTTTGTTAAGAATGGAGCAGATATAAATGCAAAGGCGGATAATGGTTGGACACCACTGCATTTTGCTGTTCGAGCAGGTAAATTGGTTTCTGTTGCAAATCTTGTTAAGCTTGGTGCTGATATAAATGAGAAAGATGGTTCTGGTAATGCACCAATCCATTTAGCTGCAGCAGCAAATGATTTGAAAATGGTAATAATGCTGCTTAAGCTTAATGCAAAAATAGATGAGCGAAATGCAGTTGGAAAGCTTCCTATTGATATGGCAACAGATCCTACAGTAGTAGCCGAGCTTAAGATTCCATCACCAGCCCAGCCAGCTGTTGTGGAAGCGGCACCAGTTGTTGAGGAGTCAGCACCTATAGTTGAGGAGTCAGCACCGGTTGTTGAGGAGAGAGCACCAGTTGTTGAGGATTTGCCTGCAACTCCAAATAAACAAGAAAAATCTATTGTAATTTTCACTCAAGAACAGTTAAAAAATCTTCAAAATGATGAGGAAGAAAAGATGCTCTCTCGTTCACAACATATTCAGGCTATAATTGCAGATCCTGAAACAGAGCGTCTTTCAAATGGCTCATATTATAAAGGAAACTATCGTTTTGGTCGTTTCCATGGCGTCGGTGTTTTATATTCTCCTGATGGAACTCTATACGAAGGAGAATTTAAAAGTGGTAGTAGAAGTGGTTTTGGTACATTTACCTATAGTAATGGAGATGTCTATACCGGAGAATGGAAGCGTAATGTTCCTCATGGTAATGGTGAATTCAAATGTGCAAATGGCACCTTCATATCTGGTGTCTGGGAAAAGGGACAGCTTGTTAAGGGAGAAGGTGTTTATATAGACCTTCAGCAAAATAAATATCGAGCTGTGTGGGAAAATAACAAAGTTATTTCTAAAGTTAAAGAATAAAGAATTTAAAAAACGCCTTTTATTGGGCGTTTTTTTTATCGTGTGATTTTATTTGAATAGTGTGTCTAGTCTTCTAAACACAATTTTAAACAGCTATTAGAATAAAATTCAAATTAATTTGTTGCTTTTTTCAAAAAAACTATGATAAAATTTGAATTTCATTTAAGGCGGAGTGGACAAAACATCCATTTAACACAAATTAATAGGAGAATTTTATATTATGGCAACAATTCGTACACTTTTGTTGGATGCAGCAGCTAAATCATCTGATCGCACTTTTTTAAGATGGAAATCTAATAAGGTTTGGCATTCATGGACATTCAATGAGGTTTATAAGCGTACACGTATTGTCTCAGAGGTTGCTCATAAGCTCGGTGCAAAGCACGGAACAACTGTTGCACTAATGATGGAAAATCGCCCTGAGTGGATAATTACTTATTTAGGATTGTCTTCTATTGGATGCTGCGTTGTGCCAATTGATGCTCGTCTACAAGAGGGAGAGGTATCATACATCCTACGTGATGCACAGGTCCATGCTGTTTTTGCAAGTGGAAGAATCTGGCCAACACTAAATGCAGTTATGGACACACTTCCTGAACTTCGTCATATTGTTCTACTTGATGGTGTTGTTTCAAAGGATATGAAAGATGGACGTGTGCGCATTCATGATTTTACTCAAATAAATGATGAGTGTCAGGAGAAGGCTATGCAGCCAGATGCATTCTTTGACCGTAGCGTTCCTGTAGAGACAGATGTTACATCAATTATTTATACATCAGGTACAACAGGTCGTCCAAAGGGTGCAATGCTTACACATGGTAACTTTACAGCTCAGCTTGATGAGGGAGCATTAAAGTATTTTAAGGTTTATGAAGATGATAATTTCCTACTAGTTCTTCCTTTGCACCATGCATTTGCTTTTTCTGCCAATTTACTTGTGCCACTTCGTTGCCGTTGTGAAATTAGCATAGTTGAGAATCTACGAACAGTAGCAGAAAATATGAAAGAAGTATCTCCAACAATTCTTCTTGCAGTTCCGCTATTAGCAGAGAAGATGCTTAATGCTGTGATGACAAAGCTAAACAAAAACAAGATTGCTGTGTTTATGTTAAAGTGTGGTCTAGGCAAGATCATTGGAAACAAGGTTCGTAAGGGTCTTGGCGGTCGCCTACGCCTAATTATTTGCGGTGGAGCTGCGTCAGATAAAGAAATGTTGAAGAACTATAGAAAGCTTGGTATTTCTTCTTTTGAGGGTTATGGTTTAACAGAAACTGCTCCAATTTGTGCACTAAACCCAGAGAATAGTGTTAAGCTAGGAACAGTTGGTAAGGCATTGCCAAATTGCGAAATTCGTATTTATAATCCAAACGAAGAGGGTGTTGGTGAAATCCAAGTTAAGGGTCCTGTAGTTATGAAGGGCTACTTCAGAAATGAAGCTGCAACAGCTGCTTGCATGGATGGAGAGTGGTTTATGACTGGGGACCTAGGTCACAAGGATAGTGAGGGTTATGTTACAATTACAGGACGCAAGAAGTGCATGATTGTAAACCGCGAAGGAAAGAATATTTATCCTGAGGAGGTTGAGCAAGCAATCAATAATAGCCCATGGATTTTGGAGTCTCTTGTTGTTGGATATACAGAGGAGGGAGATTCTGCTGAGCGTGTAGGTGCAATTATTGTTCCAAATCTAGACTATTTTGCAGCTCATCGTGATGGCTTCCAGGCTCGTTCTGATGAAGAAATTATCGCAAAGTGCCGTGAAGAGGTACAAAAGATGGTTGGTGAATTGTCAACCTATAAGAGACCTCGTAAGCTTGCTTTCCGCATGGAACCATTTGAGAAAACAACAACTCTGAAAATTAAGCGTTTCTTGTATAGCATGTAATAAAATAAAAAAAGCGTGGGCTAAGGCTCACGCTTTTTTTATAATGAATAATGAATAATGAATAATGAAGAGTGAATAATGAAGAGTGGGGAATGAAGAGTGGGGGATGGAGAGAGAGGGATACGAGGTATGACACAAATACCTTATTAGTTGTTTTGTTCATAATATTTTGGTATCATTATCCAAAATTTTAATTTAATTTGTTTATATATTTTTTGAGGAATAAAATGCGTTGTAAATCCTGTGGTAATGATGACGATAAGGTGCTAGAGAGTCGTACTGTGCGTGGAGGCATTGCAATTCGCCGCAGGCGGGTATGCCTACAATGTGGGCATCGTTTTACAACCTATGAGGAAATTGTTCGTGAGTCTCTTCAGGTAGTGAAGCGCGATGGCCGCCTTGAGGAGTTTAGCCGTCCTAAGATTCTTTCTGGAGTAATGCGCGCATGCCAAAAGCGTCCTATTTCTATGGAGCAAATAGATAAGCTTGTAGATAATGTAATTGATGTAATAGAAGAGAAGTACGACATGGAGATACCAAGTCATGAAATCGGTAAACTCCTTATGCAGCACCTTAAGCGTATAGATGAAGTGGCTGCAGTTCGTTTTGCATCTGTATATCGTAGATTTGAATCTATTGATGATTTTGTAAAAGAAGTTAAAACAATCGGTAATGACGAAGATTAATCGCCTCCTTAAAAGCTTTTCGTTTTGTACTCGGTGCTGTATTGCAGTAATATTTATATATTTTATTGCTGCAATCTATGGAGAATTTACTTTTCAGTATTTTCAAATTCAAGGTGAGACAGCTCCGTATAATGCTGTAAATATGGAAGCACGATATTTGCCGCCATTGTCAACAGTAGTCCTTTCAAGTGGAGAAGAGCACACCTATTGGTTGGGCTCTGATAATTTAGGTAGAGATGTTGCAATGCGTTTAATACAGGGTACACGCATAGCATTCCATGTTGGAATAGTTACCTCACTTCTTGCTGTGCCATTTGGAGCATTATTAGGATTATTAGCAGGCTATTATCGTGGTTGGGTTGACTCTCTTTGCACATGGTTGGCCACAACAATTGCAGCAATTCCGGCATTGTTGCTTATTCTTGCAATTTCAATTGTTGTAGGCAAGGGATTGTTAGGTGTTTATATTGGAATAAGTATCACCACATGGGTGAGTGTATATAGGACTGTTCGTGGTGAGGTGTCGAAGCATCGTGGACTTGGCTATGTGGCTGCGGCACAAGCTTTGGGTTATAGCGATGCAAGAATAATTTTTAGGCATATTTTGCCAAATGTAATGCATGTAATTATCATTGCATTTTCTGTTCGGTTTCCTGCGGCAGTTGGAACAGAAGTTTTTATGAGCTTTTTGGGAATTGGTTCGCAAGGTGAGCCTTCTTGGGGAGTTATGATTAATAATGCACGAGTAAAATTATGGCAAGGCTTTTGGTGGGAAGGAACCTTTGTTACTCTTGCTGTATTTCTTCTTGTGCTTTGCTTCAATAGGCTAGGTGATGCATTGCGTGATAGCCTTGATCCAACAGTTGCTCGCTAGAGGAGAGTGTGTCATGTTGAAGGATGTAACTATTGTTGCTGAGCTAGCTTCATCAGAGGTAATTCGCATAGATAAATATTTAAACGATTGTTTCCCTAATACCACTCGCTCTTTTCTTGCTGATGCATTTGAAAATAAGAAAATTCTGGTAAATGGTAGACCAGTTAAGAAGTCAGAGAAGCTGTCATCAGGAGCAATGATTCTTATCAAAGAGCTGGCGGAGCAAAGTGATCGCTTTGTTGTTCCAGTAGATGGTGCGTTGGATATTATTTATGAATCATCTGCCTTAATAGCTTGTAATAAACCTGCCGGAATGGATTGTCATCCAATTTCGGTTGGAGAAACAGGAACTCTAGCAAATGCTCTTGTGGCAAGGTGTCCGGAGTTAGCAAAGGTTGGCGATGATCCACTTATGGCTGGATTGTTACATCGCATTGATGCAGGTACATCGGGGCTTGTTGTTGCAGCTAAGGACTCTGCCACATATGATGAGATTCGTAAATTGTTCGCAGAACGCAAGGTGAAAAAGATTTATCATGCGTGGGTGCATGGGCGTGTTGAAGCTGCAGGTGGTGTTTCTGGAAATATGGTACATCATAATTCCTTTAGAGGGAGAATGCGCTGCGTAAATGGTCCTCAGCCTAAAGGTGAACGCTTAATGTGGGCAGAAACATTTTATAAGCCATTGGAATACCGGGCAAATGAAACCTTGCTTGAAATTACTATTTACACTGGCGTTACACACCAAATACGTTGTCAGCTAGCGTCTATCGGACACCCAATTGTGGGGGATACATTGTATGGCTCTACTTGTACATTGCGTACAAAAAATATTGATGGTGTTACCGTGGAGTATTTCCTATTGCAATCTAAAGCAATGTATCTTCCAGATCAAAAACCGATTGTTTTGTCCGCCCCGCTTGAATTTAAACAAGGTAATAGGGTATAAGAATTGCTATTAGCTTAGTTTGAGTTGTGTGTTATAAATTTTTATGCTTGCACATAGCTGAATGATTTAATTATCGACATTGTTTCTGGTTAAATCCTTGACCCATATAAAGCGACGGAAATGGTTAAATACCCATGGTAGTTTGCCAACCTCATCAATGCAAGTGCAACCATAAACCAGTAGAATTGGCCAATGGAAAACAAAGGCCCCAAGAAATGCTAGAGGAACAGCAAGCCCCCACATGCAAACTGCTAGGCTATACATATCAAACAATGTGTCGCCACCAGCACCAAAGACTCCATTGATAACAACAGTGTTGATGCAACGACCAATCATATAGAATGAAAGAATATAGAACATCCCTCTAAGAAGTTCGCTTGCCTCAGCTGTTAGCTTCATATTGTTAATAACAACTGGAGCGAGGAGCAACACAGCACCCATTGTTATTACACCAACAATAGCAGATAAAATCGCAAATCGGCATCCATAGAGCTTTCCAAGCTCCAGCTTTCCTGCACCAAGCTCATTCCCTACAATAATAATTGTAGCACCAGCCATACCATCGGTTAAGCAGCAAAGCAAATCACGCAATACAGCTGCAGCCGCATTTGCAGCAGCTGCATCTTCTCCCAAATGACCTAGAACAGCAGTATATGAAGAAAAGCCCACGCCCCAAAAAATCACGCCGCCAAGAAGTGGTAATACACACTTTTGGAAGTCTTTTGAAAGGGCTGGATACTTTTCAAAAAGGCGTTTCCATTGAGCCTTGATAGCTCCTTTTTGGAAACTTGATAAAATTCCAGCTAATAATTCAATAATACGAGCTATAAGTGTAGCAAGAGCAGCACCCTTTGCTCCCATAGCAGGGAAGCCAAAGTGTCCATAAATAAAGATGTAGTTAAGGATGATATTTAAAATAACGGCACTTCCGCCAATAATAGCAGATAGGTCTGCTTTATTAGTATTTTTTAGGATTGTTAGATAGCATTGGGAAACACCAGTTAGCAGATATGAAAAACCTGCAATACGAAGATATTCAGCACCAATTTTAACCATTGGCCCTTCTTCGGCAAATATCCTCAT
Source organism: Kiritimatiellia bacterium (assembly GCA_017481725.1). Lineage (GTDB taxonomy): Bacteria > Verrucomicrobiota > Kiritimatiellia > RFP12 > UBA3636 > RGIG990. Next base: position 15,216 of record JAFUOX010000104.1, read on the forward strand.
CAGCATTTCAGGGCAAAATGTACAAAGTAAAGCAACAAAAAGAGATGTACTTCCTATAGAGCGTAAGCCAATACGAAATATTTTGCTTATTGATTCTTTATCGTTTTTTCCCCAATACTGAGCTCCTAAAATTGATACTGCATATGTAATGGCAAATACAACCATGCTTTGTAGAAATTGTATCTGTGTGGCTAGTGAAACATCTGCCATTTCATTTTGGTCAATTCCTCCAAGCATAAAGGCATCACTCACGCCTACAAGGGAGACAAGAAAAGCCTGTAAGGTTATGGGGAACCCGAGTTTAAAAAGCTTTTTGTAAAAAATGGTATCTGTAAATAGGCCACTAAAAATATTCATATTAAATCCTGTATTTGAAAATTCTAGGAGTATATCATAATGTAGTTATCATAACAACCAAGATAGTCAAAATTTGTTATTGAATACGGGTTAATTTGTTGCTTTTATCTCATTGCTATGATAAAATTTGTGGCATGAAAATTTTACCAGCAATAGATTTAAAGGATGGGCGTTGCGTGCGCCTTTGTCAGGGTCGTGCAGATGATGCGACCATTTATTCAGACAATCCAACGGATATGGCACTTAAGTGGCAGAGTCTAGGAGCGGAATTTTTGCACCTAGTTGATTTGACAGGAGCCTTTGAGGGGCATCCTGCTCACACTGAGGTTATACGTGATATAGCAAAGCACATCTCAATTCCATTTGAGGTGGGTGGAGGTTTGCGTACGGATGCTGACGTAAAGGAGCTTTTGGATGCTGGTGCAAGTCGTGTAATTATTGGTTCACGTGCAATTTCTGATCCTACTGCTCTTGGTGCACTAGTTTCGAAATATGGCAGTGAACGTATAGCTGTTGGCATAGATGCACGTGATGGCTTTGTGCAGATTAATGGATGGGTTGATACCACATCAATCAAGGCAACAGATTTGGCTGTGAAGATGCAAGAGCTTGGGGTTGGTACTTTGATTTATACAGACACTGCCACAGATGGTATGCTAAAGGGTCCAAATTTAGCAGCAATGGCTGAGATGGCAAATACCGTGCCACAAATGCAGGTGATTGCTTCTGGTGGTGTTAAGCAGCCTTCAGATATTAAAGCCCTTGTTGGTTTGGGATATGAGAATTTAAGTGGCGTAATTATCGGTAAAGCTCTTTATGAGAATATGGCAACATTGCCAGAATTTCTTGCGGCAGCAAAATAAAATCTTTCATTGAGGTGCATAAAGGATTATGAACAAGTATAAAGATTTTTACAAATTTCAAGCAACAACCTTGGCAGTGGTAGATGGTTGTGGTGTAAGCCTTTCCAAACCACGTGAGAATGCAGAAAAAATTGTAAAATGTGTTTGTGATTCTGATGCTGCTGTAGTTGTTTTTCCAGAGTTGGCACTTACTGGAAGCACCTGTGGAGATTTCTTTTTTGATTCTGCATTTCTTGATGAGCTTGATGCAGCAACAAGAGCTGTCTGCGATGGCTTGACAAAGGCACATGGCAAGGTTGCAGTGATTGGTTTGCCATTTGCTTATGCAGATAGACTTTATAATGCAGCATTAGTTGTTTATGAGGGAGTAGTGCAGGGAATAGTTTTAAAGAACGATATTTCTGCAAATTCTATCATAAATGAACAAAGATATTTTACTTCTGGTGCTGCCTTCCCCGAGACAACAATAAATTTTGCAGGTGCAGCAATCCCAGTGGGAACAAAGCTTGTCTTTAAGTTTAGTGAGTCTTTAGTGCTTGGCGTAGAAATTGGTTCTGATAGAGCAGGGTTATCATCACCGGCAGTAGAGCTAGTTCGTGCTGGGGCAACTGTTATTGCAAATCCTTCTGCCGATGCAATTATTGCAGGTGAATTTGATTTATTTAAGCAGTGCTTAGTTGCTCGTAGTAGAATGCTATGCTGCATGTATATTTATGCAGGTTCTGGTTTAGGTGAATCAACAGGAAAGGTATTGCTTTCTGGTTATACTGCTATTGTTAGCGATGGTACATTGGTTGCAGAAAATATTGATTTCTATAAGCCTACTGTAGAGACCTCCTTTGTTTGGAACCCTCGTTGGTATAAAGCATTACGCAAGCAGCGTGCTGGCTTTAATGATGTGGCAAGGGTTCAGCAGATAATTCCAGCTGCTGGAGAGATTTCTTCAATACGAGAGCTTTCTAATTCTACTCGTGGAGCAGAAATGCTTCTAAAGAAATGCCCATGGAATCCAAATAATGAGAAGGATTTTTATAAAAATGCACTTTATATTCAAGCTCATGCATTTGCAAAGCGCATGATAGCTACTCGTGCAAAATCAATAGTTTTGGGGCTTTCAGGTGGATTAGACTCAACAGTTGCAATTTGTGCAGCAGCATTGTATTGTGATTTGTATGGAAAGAATCGCAGCGATATTTGTGCGATTACAATGCCGGGCTTTGGCACTTCTGATCGAACATATAATAATGCAAAGGTTTTAGCAGAGAGCTTAGGTGTTGAGCTTAAGGAGATAAGCATAGTTAAGGCTGTTTCTCAGCATTTAGAGGATATTAATCATCCGCTAGACAAGCATGATGTTACCTATGAAAATGCTCAGGCTCGGGAGCGTACTCAAATTCTTATGGATGTGGCTAATGCTAAGGGTGGTATTGTTCTAGGTACTGGTGATATGTCTGAATTGGCTTTGGGATGGTGCACATATAATGGTGACCAAATGTCAATGTACAACATTAATTGCGGAGTGCCAAAAACATTAATGGCTGGAATTATTCAGGCATTTATTGATGCAACGCAGCCAGGTGCTATTGCGGAAGCATGCCTAAGGGATGTTATTGCCACACCAATATCTCCAGAGCTTGTGCCAGGAAAGCAGCACACAGAATTAGTGCTAGGACGCTACGAGTTGCATGATTTTATAATGTATTACTATCTTCGATATCATGAGCGCATAGCTACAATTAAGGAATTATTGGCAGCTGCTTTTGAGGGTGATGCATCAAGAGAGGAAGTGGAGCATGCGGCATCTGTCTTTGAATGGCGCATAAAAACACAGCAATTTAAAAGAGCTGCAGCTCCAGAGGGACCAGTTTGTTTCCCAGTTAGTGTGTCTGCATCTGCATGGGCAATTCCTTCAGATATTTGATTGATTGCAATCAATACTCAAATAATTTTTAGTATTTAATTAAAAATAGCAAATTCGATAATCTATTGCTTGAACTAAATTTTGAGTTTGGTATTAGGGATTGGTTCCGAGATATTTTCTATCTTACTAACTTCTCTTTTAGTGTAACTTATTATAGTTCAAAAAGTTATAAATTAGGTGATTTGGTGTTGCGGGAAAATGTGTGTATTTTTGTATGCAGGTTTGTGTTAAAGAATACACACACAAAGGTATAGAAATCAAGGATATATCAATAAATTTCTTTTAGAAAAAACATTCTTTTCATGCTTTTAAACTTGAAGTATTCTGCTAGTAATGGTACAATGAACAATACTTTTAAGTGTAAGAAGGAATATTTTTAAAATTTAAAGGAATTTATTATGGATAAGACACCTGATTTGGGTGATAATGTAAGAGCTTTTACTGTTAAGTCTCTCATTTTCTCGTTTTTGGCTATCTTATTTGTTGCAGGTCTATCAGCCTTTCATGATATTAGAATGAAGGGCCCGTTAATGATTTGTAACCACGTTTCTATCGCAGGCTTTTTGTTCATGTTGATGATTGGCCTTGTGTGGAATGGTTTATGGGCAAGTATAGGAGCTTTGGTTCGCAAATTTTCTAAGAATGTAACATTAAAGGGAGGTTTCTTCTCAAATAACAAGCTTGCGTTGAACCGCAAGGAGTTTAGTGTTGTATTCGCTGCAGCATTTGTTTCTTCTTATCCTCCAACTTCTGGTTTATTCCGTTATTTCCATCGAATGCTACTAATTCCTTGGCGAGAATATACTAGCCGTACAACATGGAAAACATCTGATATCTTTACACAATATCTTGATCCAAGGCTATTTCCAGCACCATTCCCATCAAATCCAGGTGCTACAGAAACAGAGGCATATCAGAGAGTTTATGCAAACTTTTTCTCTGGAATGTCAAATGGTGTTCATACTGTTCCTTTCTTTGATTTACCATTAGCAGAGTGGGTTGGCCCATTAACCTTCTGGGGCCCACTAATTATTGTTATGTGCTTGGCAGTAATTGCTATGCAGTTTGTTGTACATCGTCAGTGGGCATACAATGAGCAGCTAAGTTATCCTATTGCACAGGTAATGGATGGCTTTTGTGCAGTAGATTCAAAGCGTCCAGGCATTCCTTTGATTTTCAAGAATCGTTTATTCTGGTGGGGCTTTGTTCCTTTGTTTACATTGCTTCTTTTGCAATATTTGTCAATGTGGTTCCCACAGGATTTTCCTGCTTTAAGTGAGGTATTACCAAACTTCCGCAATTGGTCATTGCCAATCACAAAGAAGATACCAATCTTTGGTAAGCTTAATATTTATTATTTGAATTGGCAGGTGATTTTCTTCTCAATTGTTGGTATCGCATACTTTGTTAGCTCAGAGGTTAGCTTGACACTTGGTTTTGCTCCAATTCTAATGGCAATATTCACAGTTTGCTTCTATAATGTAACTGGTGATCAGCTAGATGGAGCTTGGATGAATGCTAGCCGTGCAGGTGGTTATGTTGGCTTATCAATGATTCTTTTGTTTGCAGGTCGTTTCTATTATCGTGCTGTATTCAGAAGAGCATTTGGCTTTAAGAAGAGCTCAGATGCAACTCAAGGAATAGGTGTTTCTGGAGATGTTTCTGTTGCTGCAGCACGCCTTTTGATTATTGCTTTCATTTCATTTATAATAATGCTTTGCATCATGGGTGTAAGCTTCATTGTTGCATTCTTCTTTGGTTTATTGCTAATGATTGTGTTCCTTGTTTCCTCACGTATTGTTTGTGAGACAGGTATTCCTTTCATCCAGGCAGGTTTTGAGCCAGCATCAATTTTTGTTAAGCTTTTTGGTCCTGCAGCAATTGGTCCAAAGCCAATGACATTTATCCTATGGGCAGGTAATGGTATTCTTTGCCAGGACACACGTGAGGCATTGATGCCATATGTTGCAACTGGCTTAAAGGTAGCAGACGATGCTGGTGTAAAGATTAAGAAGATTTTCTGGTTCTTGGTGGTTGTAATTGTATTAGCACTTGTAGTTGCATTTGCTAGTGCTCACTTCTCTCTATATAATTATAGTGGTATGGGTGATGGTTGGGCTTCTAAGTATCCACCAGTGCAGTATTTTGATGCAGTTGTTAAGCATCTAACAGATATGAAGGCTGCAGGTACATTTGATGCTTCTCTCAATGGTAGCCAGTGGCAGCGTCTAGGTCTAATCCAGCCAGATGCAACATCCTTGAAGTTCTTCATTTTCGGTATTATTGCAGTAGTAGTTACTTATTGCCTACGCTTCCGCTTTACAAAGTTCCCAATTCACCCACTATTGTTTGTTATGTGGGGAACCTATCCAAATCAGATGACATGGTGTTCATTCTTAATTGGATGGTTTGTCAAGATGCTTGTTGTTAGATTTGGTGGTGGTGGTGTTTACCAGAAGTTCAAGCCTTTCTTTATTGGCTTAATTGCAGCAGAGCTAATGCTTGTTTGCTTGGTAATTATTGTTGACTTCATCAACTACTTTATCGTTGGCACACCATCTCGCGTAACCTTCAATGTTCTCCCAGGTTAATGTGAATATAGGGTAGTAGAGATAAAAAGATTTTAACTTTGTTTACCATAAATATTAGGAAAAGGGTTTTATGAGCAAATACAGAGAAATTGATGTAAAGAAGCAGCGTAACATGACGTGGGGTGAGACCTTTCACCTCTGCATTAGAGGTGTTAAGCATCGTTTGCTTCGTTCAGTACTAACATTGGCTGTAGTGGTTCTTGCTGTGGCATTCTTTATGTATCTATTGTCAGAGAGTATGATCGTTCAGACAACTGGTAAGGGTGTAGCTGGAGAGATTGAGGATAATCGTGTAGGTCAGGTTACCTTTACACGTATGCTTGAGCCAGCTACAGAGCTTGTCACTGTTCGCCGTTTGGCACATGCTTATGCAATATCTGATGAGGCTGCACTAGCAGAATTTGCATCAGTTACAGGCAATGAGCTAGAGACAGTGAAGGCACTTGCTGCAAAGGCATACGATGAACGTACATATTTGAATTGGTTTGATAATATTCCAAGCGGTCGTAGACTTGTGCTTGTTCATAAGAATTTAGGAAGAGATGCAATTGAGTTTGCTCTAAGTGATAGGGAGCGCTTCTTTGAGGATCTTGCTCCTATGATTGACCTACGTGTTCCAGGTAAGAAGGAAGGTTTAGCAGTTTTCTTTGATGGTTATGAAGAATATCGCAAAGAGCTTGCTGCATTCAATAGTGAATGGAATAAAAAGATCGTAATTGCACAGCAAAAGATGGCAGCTGCAAAGGGTGACTTTATAGGTTCTGAGGAGCAATGGATTATTAAAGCAACTGAGGAGCAACGCATAGCTGTTCAAAAGGATTTTGCTGCTGTTGGATTTGATTTTACTGAGGCAGATATGCAGGTTATGTACAAGCAATTTGCTGAGGCAGATTTGTATGAGCGTATGTTTATCGAATTATCTAAGCAGGATTTACGTGATGAGTGGGCTCGTGAATTTCGTGAATCACAGCGTTCTTCTGCAGAAGATAAGTTTAAGCAATTTGCAGATGAGCGTGCAGTAAAGATGATGACAGCACGTGGCTTTACAAAGGAAGAGCTAGTTCAGATTGCTGCTCGAACAGAAAAGCTTGGCCAGCTTACAATGCTTGAACGTAAGCTTTCCAGTGTTGTTTCTCTTGATGATGCAGAGACTGGCTTGAGCGGACGCCAGATTTTCCTACTATCAATTTCATTTGTCGTTTGTATGGTAGGTATCACAAATGCAATGCTTATGTCAATTACAGAGCGCTTTAGAGAGATTGCTACTATGAAGTGCTTAGGAGCTACAGACCGCTATATTCTTCTTCAGTTTATGATGGAGGCTGGTTTGCAGGGCTTCTTTGGTGGAATTCTTGGTGTTGTAATTGGTTTTGTAATTTCAGTTTTACGTGGCAGTATTTCTTATGGTAGCTATATGTGGACCTATTGGTCAACCTCTGGAATGCTACTTTGTGCACTTGCATCTCTATTTGCAGGTGTTGCACTTGCCATCCTAGCATCTGTACAACCATCCTGGTCTGCCTCTCGTATGGCACCTATGGAAGCAATGAGGGTTGAATAACCATGACAACATTTAATGTAGAAGAATATGCAAAGAACCGCGAGGTTCTAGTATCTGTGCATGGAATACATCGCGTATTTATGCGTGGTGATGAAGAGGTTCATGCACTCAACGGCATCTCACTAGATATTTATCGTGGTGAATATATATGTGTGATGGGGCCTTCTGGATCTGGTAAATCAACCTTCTTTAACATGGTAGGTGGCTTGGATTCTCCAACCTCAGGTCGTGTATTTATCGATGGTGTGGATATGGCACAGCTAAATGCAGATGAGCTTGCATTCCTACGTTGCCGTAAGATTGGTTATGTTTTCCAAACCTTTAACTTGAATACAGTTATGACGGCATTGGAAAATGTAACTCTTCCAATGATTTTTGCTGGTGTTCATGCTGATGAGGCTCGTGCTCGCGGTATGGCTCTATTGGAAAAGGTTGGATTAGGTGAGCGCTGGAATCACCGCCCTAAAGAGATGTCTGGTGGTCAGATGCAGCGTGTTGCTATTGCTCGCTCTTTGGCAAACAATCCATCAATTTTGCTTTGCGATGAGCCAACAGGTAACCTTGACCTTAAGACAGGCGTGGAAATTCATCAGCTTCTATGTGATTTAAATAAGAAGGATGGCGTAACCGTTATTTGCGCTACACATGACCACAATATGCTATCGGTTTGTGACCGCATGGTTTGGATTTCTGATGGTCAAATTGAACGTATGGCAGATAGAGCTAACGTTACAATTGAAAAGGCTAGCTTAGGAACAGAGGATTATGAGTAATATGATTTACAAAATGACAAATATGAAGGCAACAATAACAGCGATTGTAGCAGGCTTTGCTTTTGCTGCAGCTGCTCAAGAGGTTGCAAATGTGCAGGCTTCTGCTCCTGTAGCACCAACAGTTGCTCCTGTTGTGGAAGATTCAGTATATAATCGCATTTATGCTGAAATGACAAAGCACACAAGCCGTATTGCAGGAAGTGAAGCACTAGATAGTTCTTTTGCTGTTCTTGAGAAGGAGCTTAAGGCTGCTGGTCTTGAGCCAAAATATCAGACATTTGATACTCTTGTTCAAAAGACAGAGAAATGCTCTTTAACATATAATGGAGAGCCAGTTCCTGGTATTTTGATGGTGGATAACGGCCCAGCTCCATTTGTGTTGGATAAGCCAATTGATGCTCCTCTAGTATATGTAAAGAGTGGATCAATTGAGGATTTGGATGGTGTTAATGTTGATGGTGCTATTGCTGTTGTTGATGCAACTCTTCCAACGGTTCGCTTGTCAGATACATTTATGCGTGGTGCAAAGGCTGTTATTTTAGTTGGTGATGAATCACTAAATCAATGGCAGCTATTAAAATGTAGCTTTGAGACAATTACACTTGTTCCTCGTTTGTACATTGATAGAAAAGCAGCTTCAGCAGCAGGTCTTTTAGAGGCTGATGGTAGCAAGAATGCAATAATCGATGCAAAGGCAGTTCTTGTTGATACAAAGGCAAAGAATCTATGGGTTGAGCTTCCTTCAAAGGAAAATTGGACTGTTGGTCTAAATCTACCTCAAACAGTAGTGCTTTCTGCACGTATGGATACCTATGGATTTACACCAGATTTTTCACCAGATAATCGTTATGCAGCAAATGCAGCACTTCTTGCAGATGTTGTTTGTGAGCTAGCAAAGAATGGTCCATACAATCGTAAGATTATTGCAGTATTCTATGGCTCTCACTATGCAGGACAAGAGGGTGCCCGCTTCTTCTACCATGCAGTTGATATGGCAAAGAATCTAGCTGATGGAAGTGAAAATAATCTTCTACAGCGTAAGATTAATTATGCTGCAGAAATGAAGTATAATGATGAGCTAATAAATACAATTGCAGCAGGAAATATCATTTTACAGCGTACACCTGTAGCAACAGATTTGCAGCTTCGCTTAAGAGATGCTATTATTGGTATTGTTGGTGAGCAACGCTCTATGCTTGCAGGTGCAAGCCTTGAGCTTAAGCGTTTACGTGATGAAGATCCAGAGGGCAATGCAGCACGCATCGCAGAGCTAGAAAATTTGGAGATTACATGTAAGGCAAAGCGTGCAATGTGGAATGAGCTTCGCCGTCAGCTAAACCGCCATGAGTTTACTGATGCAGAACCTCTAACTGAGGCATATAATGAGCTTGTTCGTTTGGGTCTAAATAAAACAGACTCAGCCATTGAAGAGTTTGGCGTAGTTTATAATGAACTAATTGGACAGATTGATAATCGTCTAAAGCTACGTAAGATTGAGCTAGAAAATCATATTAAGAACAATCTTACCTGGATTGATTTAAGCAATGAGTTTATTTATGAGGATGCAAAGGGTCAGAAAGGAACTCATGCTATTGTTGGTCACTTTGATTTTGACTTTGCTTCTGCTTCTGAGCCATGGGTTTTCTCAGTTATTAACGCATCTGGCTTGTATCATTTTGAAAGCATAGATATTGGTATGTATCTACGTCATCTAGGTGTTCTAAATCATATTTATTATGGTAGCGAACTAAGAAACGATGATGGCTCTCTTAAGGAGAAAATACCTGGTTTATCTGAGGGCAAGGATTGGGCAGCAAAGCTTTATAAACCAGCAGTTGCAAATCCAACCTTTAAACCATTCTCTTTGAGTGTTCCTAATCAGCGTGTTGCTCCATCAGCAGTAGCAACAGGTGTTGGCACACCGGGCTTCCAGCTAATGACTGTAGGTGATTCTCTTGCTCACGATGCTCTACCTTTCGCTGATTCTTATGATTTGTCTGACCTAAAGGATCAGATGGTTTGCCTATGCACAGAATTTGCAAATACAGAGCGTCTTTCAATCAGTGCTCCATTTAAGGGCGAAAAGATGGAGAGTCGCTTCCTCTATGCTGCAAAGGATGAAAAGAGCTGGACTGGCGTAAACTTTATTGACTATGCTCGTGGTTCTACAGATCCAGATGGAGTTCCAGAGAATGCAATTCTACAATTTACAGGTATTGAGCAAACAGATCCACAGGTAGGTATTAGCAAGCTAGCTCGTACACGTATCTTGCACAATGGCTTTGTTTATATGCCAATGGTTTCTCAATCAACAGCTATCTCTAGCTGGCGTGCTTCATCAATTGGTATTGGATATAACAAGGATACAGGAGCATTTGAGCGTATTTCTGTTGAGGGTGAGTCTGCTGGTATCATCAACACACCTATTCACTTGTTCTATGCTTATGGTGGTCTAACCTTTAATAATGGTTATGCACCAGACCCAGTTGGTGGTGCAATGTATGAGGCACAAACATTGATTGCTTCTAAGGATGCAAAGCATAAGACATCAGCTAATTATGGTGTTGGTCAGCTAAAGAAAAATGAATTTTTTGCTGATCGCTCAGATAAAATTAAGCGCATCGGTTCAAATGGCGATATGGTGCTTGGATCTGTCGCTTTGACAAATGATTCTGTTTCAGCCACTGAGCGCATGAAGGCAGCAATGGGCGAGGGTATCTCTATGGATCAAAAGGAGATGCTAAACTTCGATGGTATCGCTCAGGGAGCAAATGACGCTTTTGTTTTAAATGAGGCTCGTCTTGATACTCTACGTAAGAGAAATATTATTCGTGATGACCTAGAAAAGCTTCATGCTGATGCAAAGGATCATCTAGATGAGGCAAGAGCTTCTTCTGATGCAAAGATGTGGTCAAAGGCTCGTGCTCATCAGGTTTTTGCAACCTGCATTGAGAGCCGTGTTTATAATCCATTGCGTTCAGTAACAGAGGATCTTGTACAAGCAGTTGTATTGCTACTTCTATTAAATATTCCATTTGCATTTGCTATGGAGCGTTTGATTTGTGGCTTTACATCAATTTATAAGCAGCTACTTGGCTTCTGCTTGTTCTTTATCATTACCTTCGGTATTCTATTCTTTACGCATCCAGCATTTGCATTGGCTTCTGCTCCAACTATTATCTTCCTTGCATTCGTTATCATCCTTCTATCTGTTATTACAACAGCAATTATGATGGGTAAAATAAAGCAAGAGATTAAAGCAATGCAGGGCTTGTCTTCTACTGTTCATGGTATGGAGAGCGAGAATTCAACAACGCTTTCTGCAATTCTAATTGGTATTGCAGGTATGCGTAACCGTCCTCTAAAGACCTTTTTAACATGTACAACAGTTGTTCTACTAACCTTCACAATTCTAGTATTTGCTTCCTTTACATCTCAGCAGGGTGTTGTAGAAAGCTATCTAGGTCGTGGTCAGGGAGAAAACCGCATTGAGCTACATCGCTTGTCATTACTTGGAATTGACCGCACACTAATTGAGTCTATTGATGCAATTAAGGGTGAGGATTTCCACATATTCTGTCGTGGCGGTGTGTTCCCTAACCCAACAAAGGCAACAGATGTTGGTATTGCACCTCTTGCTCCAGAGCGTATGATTTATGCTCCACGCACAGAAAAGATTGCAAGCATCAATGCAATTATGGGCTTTGATAAGGGTGAGTTTGAGCACTCAAAGGCTTTGGCTGAGGTTTGTCCAAAATTTGCTACAGTAAGTGGAACTGCATTCTCACCAATTTATCTTCCTGAGTCTTTAGTTAAGGAGCTTGATATTGTTGAGGGTGATGAAATTCGCATCAATGGTATTTCATTCACATTTACTGGCACCTTCGAGACCATGAAGCTTCAGAATATTTCAACTCTTGATAGCCAGAAAATATTGCTTCCAGACTTCCAGTCAACAATTAAGAATGCTGGTGGTACAGGCTCTGGTGTAAGCTCAGTTGAATCTCTTGAGCAGATGCAGGTCGGCACCTTTGAATGGTTCAATGCTGAGTCAGTTGCTTTAGCAAATATTGATGATTTGAATGCATTATTTGGCTTTAATAACTATGTTAACTTTATGGTATTATATCCACGTAGTGATTCAATTGATATTGAGGCAGAGGCACGTGCTCTTGCTCCTGTATTTACAGGTACAGTTCATGTTAAGAGCTCAGAGGGTGTCCGTTATATGTTCTTCACACAGGCAGTTGAGGGATCTGGTTTCAGTGATGTTATCATTCCTCTATTGTTAGGTGGTTTGATTATCTTCAGCTCACTTATGGGTTCAATTGTTGACCGTGAGCGAGAAATCTTTACATATTCAGCACTTGGACTTTCTCCTCCTAATGTTGGTGCATTGTTCTTTGCAGAATCTGCAGTTTATTCAGTAATCGGTGGTATGGGTGGTTATCTACTATCACAGATTGTGGCAAAGGTATTCACAATTCTTGGTCGTATGGGTCTAATGACACCACCTGAGATGAACTTCTCATCTTTAACCTCTGTTTGCACAATTCTAATTGTAATGGCGGTGGTAATGCTTTCAACAATATTCCCTGCATTACGTGCAAGTAAGTCTGCTAACCCAGGTGTTGCTCGTAAGTGGAGCATGCCATCCCCTGAGGGCGATTTATTGAAGTTCGTATTCCCATTCACAGTTTCTGAGGTAGATTTCTCAGGTATTCTATCATTTATTCGTGAGCACTTTAATAATCATAGTGATGCTACACTTGGTGCGTTCGCAGCCCGCAATGTTAAGCTCTTTAAGATTCCTGGAGCAAAGGGTGGTAAGGATGCTCTTGGTATTGAGGCAGATGTCTCTTTGGCACCATTTGACTTAGGTATCTTCCAGAAGTTTAGAATGTATTCTTCTGAATTTGAAATCAAGGGTATTGATGAGGTTGTAGTAGAAATTACACGTCAGGGTGGTACACCTAATGCTTGGATGCGTAGCAATCGTGGCTTCGCAGATGAGCTACGTAAGCAATTCCTACTATGGCGTTCTCTTCCTATTGAGACAATTGAGCATTATCGTGCTCAAACAGAGGCAACATTGGAAGGCAAGGATGCCGAATAAGATTTAAAGCAAGAGCGAGACATAGAAAATGAAATTATCTCAACTTTTTAAAAGAAGAATTAAAACTCAAGATAAGGAACTAGAGGATTTTAGAAGGCTACTCGAGGTGCCAGACACCTTTGAAGAGGGTTATAATATTTCCTCACTTATTGGAACATTGTTCGTAGCAGCAGTTATGGTACCTGGTGCTCTTTATATGGAGCTTGTTGCTGGTACTGGTATCGGTGGTGCTGCACAATGGGTAACTGTGCTTCTATTCGTTGAAGTTGCAAAGCGTGCAAATGCTAAGCTTTCTAGAGCACAGCTTTTCATTCTGTTCTATATGAGCGGTATGATTATGGGTCGAAGTGTTTATGGTACACCTCTTTATACGCAGTTCTTAGTTCGTTCTGATGCTGCTGTTTCAACAGGTGTCGCAGCAGGAATTCCTACATGGGTTGCACCAGCAAATCTTGATGAGCTTCCTCGAACCTTCTTAAGCAAGGCTTGGCTACCATTCTTGGGCTTGTTCCTATTCCGTGAAATTATGTCACGTATTGATACCGCTGTTTTGGGTTATGGCTTGTTCCGCTTAACATCAGATATTGAGCGTCTTCCATTCCCAATGGTGCCAGTTGGTGCTCAAGGTATCTTGGCAATGGCAGAGCAGGTTGAAGGTTCAGCAAAGTCTGCTGGTTCAAATGTCCGCTGGAGAATGTTCTGCGTGGGCTCTGGTATCGGTATGATTTTTGGTCTTGTCTATATGGGCTTGCCAACAATCACCGGCTCTTTCTTTGATAACCCACTAATGGTTTTCAAAATTCCTTTTGCTGATTTTACGGCATATACGGAGGATTTCCTTCCTGCTGTTGCAACTGGTATGTCTTTTGATATGGGTAACCTAATCTTAGGTATGACTCTTCCATACTTCTCAATGCTTGGCTCTTTCATTGGCTTGATATTTACTTTCATAATGAATCCAATTCTTTATGCCAATGGTATGATGCCAACATGGAAGCAGGGTGATGATACAGTTACCACATTGTTCGCAAACAATGTTGACTTCTACTTCAGCTTCCAGATTGGTGTATCTCTAGCAATCGCTATTTATGGTATTGCAGTTGCTATTATGACTGTTCGCCGTAACCGTGATACTGCTGCAGGTAAGCAGAGCATGGAAGAGATAGAGCATAGATCAAAGCTTCGCGGTCATGTTCCTGGTAAGTGGGTTTGCCTATCTTATATCGTGACCTGCTCTTCATATATCTTGCTTTCTGGATGGCTTATCGATTGGCATCCAGGTGTAATGGCTGTGTTGTTCTTCTTCGGTTTCTTATATACACCATTGATTTCTTATGTGACAGCTCGTTTGGAAGGCTTGGCTGGTCAGGTTATTGAAATTCCATTTATTACAGAACTTGCATTTATTATGTCTGGCTATACAGGTGTTAAGATTTGGTTTATGCCAATTCCAAAGTCAAACTATGGTGTCCAGGTAGTAAACTACAAGCAAGCAGAACTATTGGGTTGTAAGTTTGGTTCAATTTGGAAGGCACAATTCTTCCTATTCCCAGTTATTATTATCTCAACAATCTTGTTCTCAAGCTTTATTTGGAGTTTGGCAGAAATTCCATCTGCTGTTTATCCTTTCACAATGGAAATTTGGGATTTGAATGCAAAGAATGCCTGCTTGCTATACTCCTCAACCTTGGGTGAGTATTAACAGTTTAGTGAGGCACTTGGCTTCTGGCGTTTCTTCTCTGGCTTGGGCTCAGCAGCAGTTGTTATGAGTATTCTTGGCTGGTTTGGTGCTCCTACAATGCTATTCTTTGGTGTTGTTCGTGGTTTGGGTCAAACCGCTCCTCATACTGTCGTTCCAAACTTTATTGGTGCTATTATTGGTAAGTACTATTTTGAGAGGAAATTTGGACGCGAGTGGCGTAAGATGATTCCTGTTGTTTCCTCTGGCTTCTTTGTAGGAACAGGTTTGATTTCTATGCTATCAGTTGGTATTGTATTCTTGTCAAAGGCAATTAGCACAGTATCCTACTAACCAATTTAAAATAACGGAAGTATTATATGAGTAGAAAAGAAGATGTTTATATGCCACCTCCACCACCTGCTGGAAAAGAGGTTCTAATTGAGGTAAGAGGCGTAGATAAGATTTATTCAAAGGGCGATGAGAAGGTATACGCATTGAACAATATCAATGTTGATGTATATCGTGAGGAATATCTATCCATTATGGGACCTTCTGGTTCTGGTAAGACAACACTTTTCAATATGGTTGGTGCTTTGGATAAGCCTTCTCATGGTGAGGTAAAGGTTGGTGGAGTATCTCTTCCATCATTGACCTCTCGTGAACTATCTTTCTTCCGCTGTAAGCATATTGGTTATGTGTTCCAGTCCTACAACCTAATTCCTTGGTTGACAGGTCTAGGAAATGTTATGCTTCCAATGACATTCTTGGGTGTGCCAGATGCTCAGGCTGAGAAGCGCGCAAAAGAGGTGCTAGATATGGTGGGACTAGGTCACCGCCTACACCACACACCTGGAGAAATGTCTGGTGGTCAGCAGCAGCGTGTTGCTATTGCTCGTGCATTGGCTAATGACCCAACGATTATTCTTGCTGACGAGCCAACAGCTAACCTTGACCAAAAGACAGGTGAGGAAATCATTGATTTGCTTTCTAAGCTTTGTAAACAAGAGGGTGTGACTGTTATTTCTGCAACTCACGACCATAAGATGTTGAAGGCATCAGATCGAATCGTGTGGATTAAGGGTGGTCTTGTAGATCGCGTACAAAATACAGCAGATATGAATATCACCACTGGTGAAATTAAACTTTAAACAAAGGGGCGTCCTTCGGGACGCCTCTTTTGATATATAATATGTTGTATTGGATTGTGAATATGTAATGGTAGGTGCATCGTAAAAATTGCAAAACCTATTGTTGAAAATAGAGTAGTTTTTTGATAAAATCTTTCAAAATAACAAGACCTAATTTTTGGGGCTTGAAAAAGCCGTTAGCGAGGGGGAAAATAATGAAAAAAATAGTAATGCTTTGTTCAGCTGTTGCATTAGTTGCAATGTTTACAATAATGATGACAGGATGTGAGTCTGCAGATGGTTATTCAATTGAGGTTAATGCTTCCTCTTATTCCGTTAATGATGGTGGGCAGGTTTACTTAAGTGCCTCTGGATGGGATGATTATGCTTGGTCTGTCAGTGATAATAAAATTGGTTTTTTGAATAAATTAAATGGTCCAAGTGTTATCTATACTTCACGTGCCGCTTCCGGTGTTCAAACCATTACAGTTACAGCACGTGGTTCAGGGGCAACAGTGTCAACCTCTACAAATAAGACTGAAACTGTTACTCCACTTGTTAGAACGATTGAAATTGTGCATGGAACTGGTGCTTCACAAAAAGCTACAAGTACAACTACTTCATCAGCAAAAGAAGACAAGGACCCTCCAACCCCTTAATTTTTTGATAAATAAAATTTTAACAGATAGGATTTGATATATGGATAAAAGAAGAATTGTGGTAACCTCAGCGTTGCCTTATGCAAATGGTGATATACATTTAGGTCATTTGGTCGAGTATTTGCAGACAGATTTTTGGGTGCGCTATCAAAAGCTACGTGGTAATGAGTGCACTTATGTTTGTGCTGATGATACACACGGTACACCAATTATGATTCGTGCTAAGAAGGATGGAATTACTCCTGAAGAGCTTATTGCAGAAAGCTATAAGCGCCATACAGCAGACTTTTCTGAATTTCAGATTAAGTTTGATAATTTCTACTCAACAAATTCTCCAGAGAATCTTGAATTTTGTAAGCAGATTTATGCAAAGCTTAAAGAGAATAAAGCTCTAGATTTTCGTAGCATCCCTCAGCTTTATTGCCCAACTGATAAGATGTTCCTCCCAGATCGCTTTGTGCGTGGCACATGCCCAAAGTGTGGAGCAGAGGATCAGTATGGTGATTCCTGTGAAAAGTGCGGTGCAACCTATAACCCAACAGATTTGAAGGATGTACATTGCTCTGTATGCGGTGAGCGCAAGCTTGAAACACGCGAAAGCGAGCATATTTTCTTTAACCTAGAGCAGTTCAAGGAATACCTACGCACTTGGCTAAAGGATCACACAGCAGAGGATGTCGCAAATAAACTTTACGAGTGGTTTGATGAGGGCACAACCTTGATGCCATGGGATATTTCCCGTGATGCACCATATTTTGGCTTTGAAATTCCTGACCACCCAGGCAAATATTTCTATGTATGGCTTGATGCTCCAGTTGGCTATATGGCTTCCTTGAAGAATTGGTGCACAAAGAACAATCAAGATTTTGATGCTTGGTGGAATAACCCAGAGGCAGAGCTCTACCACTTCATTGGTAAGGATATTGTTCGCTTCCATTGCTTGTTCTGGCCAGCAATGCTTCATGCAGCAGATTTTAAGGGACCATCTCAGGTGTTTGTTCATGGCTTCCTAACAGTTAATGGCAAGAAGATGAGTAAGTCTCGCGGCACATTTATTAGTGCTCGTACATACCTAGATTGTCTTGACCCAGCTTTCTTGCGCTATTACTATGCTTGCAAGCTAAATAATACAACTGATGATGTGGATTTAAATCTTGAGGATTTTGTTCAGCGCGTAAATAGCGACCTTGTGGGTAAGATTACAAATCTTGCTTCACGTGGTGTACAGATGCTTAATAAGCGCCTAGATGATGGCATGGGTGTAATGGATGAAGAGGGCTTAAAGCTACGCGAAGAATTCTTGTCCCGAGCTGAAACAATCGCTGCTCACTATGAAGCACGCCGCTTCTCTCAGGTGCCTGTTGAGGTTTGCCGCCTAGCAGATTTGGCTAATGAATACTTTGATGCAAAGCAGCCATGGGCAACAATCAAGACTGATCCAGAGGCAACTCGCATCACTCTAACAAATATCTTGAATCTCTTCCGCATTATGGCAATCTATTTGTCACCAATTCTTCCTGTTTATGCAGAGAAGGCAGCCGCATTATTTGGTGAGCAGCCATACACATGGGATGACATCAATAAGAAGCTTGAAAACCAGAAGGTTGCAAAGTATGAGTATTTGGCTTCACGAGTTCCTCCTGAGAAGGTTGAGGAGATGGTTGAAAAGTCAAAGGCTCAGGCAGAAGCTGCAGCTGCCGCTGCTACTCCAGCAGTACCTGCAGTTCCTCTCAAGGATGAGATTGAATTCCCTGAGTTTGATAAGGTTGATATGCGTGTGGCACTCGTTGAGTTTGCAAGCTTTGTAGAAGGCTCAACAAAGCTACTCCAGTTTACTCTTGACCTAGGTCCTTTAGGGAAGCGCAATATCTTCTCTGGTATTCGTGCATACTATCCAGACCCACAGGTGTTGGTTGGCAAGAAGCTAATCGTTGTTGCAAACCTAAAGGCTCGCAAGATGCGCTTTGGTGTCTCTGAGGGTATGATTCTATCTGCTGGCTCAGAGGAGAGGGGCTTTTCCGTTCTTACAGTTATGGATGATGCTCAGCCAGGCGATTTAGTATCCTAAATTCCGATTGCTCAAATGAAGCCATATCCGCCAGAAATTTTTGCCCAATGGAAGCAGTCCTTATCGTTGCTACGAGAGGCTCAGCAAAGCATTGGTACAGAGAGGCAGGATAAGGCTGTTTTGCGGGCTGCTGCCTATATGCAGGCTTCTTTAGATGCACATTTGCGTCGTTTGGGTGGTCTTTTGCATATTGGGATGACAGGTGCAGAATTTCTTTGTGTGCTTGTGCCTGTAGAGCGAGTAGCCTCGCGCGATCATGTGACGGATGCAACCATGCTTGCTGATGTGACAACAGATGATACGGTTGAGACCCCAGTCGCTCCAGCTCTCCCTCTAATTGTTATTCTCGATAATCTCCGCTCTGCAATCAATCTAGGTGGTATTTTTCGAACCTCAGAATTTTTTGGAGTTGCGGAATTATGGCTTTGTGGGTACACTGCCACACCAGAGCATGAGCATGTGGCAAAGTCCGCAATGGGAACAGATAAGCTGGTTAATTGGCGCTATTTTGAAAATACTTCAGCGGCAATTCTTGAAGCCAAAGAGCTTGGGTATCGCACCTATGCACTCGAAACCTCTCCATCTGCTTCAAATATTAACACGGCTAAAATGTGTTTCCCTTGTGCTCTTGTTTTAGGAAACGAGCGCTTTGGAATTTCTGAGGATGCCTTGGCTTGCTGTGATGAGCTTCTCGCTATACCTGGTTATGGAAGGAAAAATTCAATAAACGTGGCAAGTGCTTTTGCAATAGCAGCCAATGCCTTTAGCCACGCATATCGTAATGGGTAATTTTATGGATATTGCAGCAGTTAAAAATCTTGCCTATGAGCTCATAGGAAATAAAGAGGAAAAGCCTCATGGTGTTGGATATCGACTTGCCCATGGCTATAGAGTTGGGTTGATTTCTGAGTGGTTGGCTCATGAGCTCGGGGAAAGTGATGATTTACTCTTTGTTGCAGGCATACTTCACGATATTGGCAAGGATAAAGAAGCTCATCCAGAGGATGATGGTGTAATGCACGGACCGCGTGGAGCAGAGATTATTCGTACACGGTTTATCCATTATATGTGTGTTGATGAAATGCAGCGTATTGCTACAATGGTTGAAAACCACAATGCACGCCCTAAAAGCAAGTGGTTTATAGATAAAGAAAAGCCAAATCTTCCAACAGAGGTGCTAATAATTCAGGACGCTGATTTACTCGATCATTTTGGTGAAGAGGGTATAAATATTACACTTAATTGGGGACGTTTTTTCAAAAAAACTCGCGAACAAATCCTTAAGGAATGGAAATATGGTGAGCGCGTGGCTCGTATGCATGAGGAGGTTCGACGCTCATTAAATTTTGATATTTCCGTCAAAGAGTTTGACCGACGCATTAAAATTATGCAAGAATATTTTGCTCGTTTTTGATAATTATTATTTTGCATCTTGATTTTATCGTTTTATACACAAATTTTAAGGGTTTTTGTCATTTATAGTATTGAAAATAAAAGTGTTTATGTGATAAAATTTAAGGCAAACGCTATTTAATAAAAATATATTTTTTTATTTTATAAAAAATGAAGAAAATTTTAATATCAATTTATTTATATCTATTTGCATTTGTGTTATTTAGTGATGCAAAGCCAGATATTACCATTACAGGTACTGCTGATAGAGGAGTCAAACGCACAATAAGCTTGGCAAATATTCGCACAGATGCTTCTCATGGTGCAACAGAGTTTCTTAAGGTGTTAAAGAATGATTTGGCACTTTCTGGTTGGTTTGTTGAAGCAGTGCCTTCGTCCGCTTCAATTTTGATTAGTGGAGATATTCGTGCTAGTGGTGGTATCTCTTACAATTTAAATGCATCATGGCTAGCAGGCACACGCACACAAAATTTCTATAAGACAGTGTCATTGGACCGTTTACGCATGGGTGCACATGAATTGTCAGATAAGTTTTCTCAAACATTTGCAAATAACCCAGGTATGGCTTCATCACGTATATTATTTGTGGGTCGTAGGTCAAATAAGGAGCCAGATATTTATGCCTGTGATTCTGATGGGCAGGCAACAATGCAAATTACTCGAGATAGTAAGCTCTGTTTATCTCCGAATTGGGTGCCAAATGAGAATGCATTTATGTACACCTCATGGCTTACTGGCTCACCAGCAGTTTACAAGGTTAATTTGAACACAAATTCTCGTGAGCTAATCAGTAGCTATCCAGGAATGAACCAAGGTGCTGTATTGTCTCCAAATAAGGAGTGGTTAGCATTGGTGCTATCACGTTCAGGAGGTGTTGATTTATACTTGAAGAATATGCGAGATAATCAATTGAAGCGTTTAACTAAGAGTAAGTACCACAATGAATCTAGCCCATCATGGTCAAGTGATGGAAAGAGTTTGGCTTTTGTGGATGATAGCAGAAGCTCTCCACAAATAAAAATTATGACATTGGAGCAATTGTTTGCTGGTGTTAATGTGGGGTCAGCAGTTTTGGGTTTCAAGGAAAGTGTTGCTCCTGAGTGGAGTGATGATGGTCAAATAGCATTTTGCGGAAAGACATCTTCTCACAATCGATATGGTATTTATGTGATGAAGCCATCTGCAAATAATAAGGCAAATACACCTAAATTAATTAGCCCTATGGATAATGCTGACTATGAGGACCCATCTTGGGCGCCAGATAATCGCCATATTGTATGCACCCGTATATTGAATTTTAAACGTCAACTAGTTGTTTTAGATACAATGGGAGATTCTCCTCGCGTATTATTAAATCTAACAGGAGACTGGTACTTGCCTGCTTGGTCTGATAATTTAATCAAGAACTAATGCATGCTTTTTTGAACAAAAATAAAGTAGAAGAAAGAAGAATGAAAATGGAAATGCTGAAGAAATATGCTTCAATAGCAATAATGCTAACAACTGTAGTAATGATTACAGGCTGTTTCACTAATGAAAGTCAAGATGGAGAGGGTAATGGTTCCATCAATGATGGTGTATCTGGTGTAAATCCTTATGGATTGACAGATGGCATTGATGAGACATTTGTAGATGGAGATATGCCACTAGAAAATATCGATTTCCAGAATTTAAATGCTGTTGAAATTGCTTTTACACCTGTTTATTTTGGATATAACACATTTACAATTCCATCCGCTGAAATGCCAAAGGTAAATGCATTGGCAGATTTAATGATTGCAGAGCCTAGCTATTTACTTCTAGTTTCAGGTCATTGTGATGAGCGTGGAACAATTGAGTATAATGTTTCTCTTGGAGAATATCGTGCTCAGTCAATTCGTGAGGTTTTGATTCGTTTAGGAGTTGAGGCAGAGCGCATTCAGACAGTTAGCATGGGTGAAGAAATGCCTGCAGATCCAGGTCACAATGAATCTGCATGGAAGCAGAATCGTCGTAGCGAGTTTGCTTTCTATACTCGATAGTTTGTTTGTGAAAAAGCTTTTGATGGCTTGAATGGTTTTATTCAAGCCATTGATTGTTATCCAAAAGCTTTTGCATAGGAGCCACCATGAAAACACGTCGTATTGTATTTTGTATACTTATTACAGCAATATTAGCACTTTTGTTTTTATTGCCAATTTTTTTGGTTGTTAAAGGTGGATTTTGGACAGAGGAAGGTTTTACATTTAAATACCTACTTGGGGTATTTAGAAATCCTATCTATGCAGAAGGCTTAGTAAATAGCTTTGCAATTGCAGCTGGAACAACATTTCTTACAATCTGCATTGCTTTGCCACTTGCTTGGATATCACATAAATATGAATTCAAGGGTAAGGGCTTTTTCTCTGCTCTAATACTTGTTCCAATGATTTTACCACCTTTTGTTGGTGCAATTGGTATGACACAAATTTTAGGGCGCTATGGTGTTTTAAATGCTGTATTTGGCACAAGCATTGATTGGATAGGGCAGGCTCGTTATTTAGGTGTGATTGTTATTCAGGCCTTAACTCTTTACCCTATTTTGTACCTTAATACAACTGCAGCTCTTGCAAATATTGATCCTGCAATGGATGAGGCAGCAGCAAACCTAGGTTGCCCAGCATTCAAGCGTTTCTTTAAGATTACCTTGCCGTTAATTATGCCCGGATTATTTGCTGGTGGCACAATTGTTTTTATTTGGAGCTTTACAGAATTAGGCACTCCATTAATGCTTAACTACACAAAATGTGCACCAGTTCAAGTTTTTGATGCACTTAAGGAGATTGGCTCAAATCCTTTTCCATATGCTTTAGTATTTGTTGTTCTTTCTTTTAGTGTTTTATTATATGCGTTGGGTAAATTTGCTTTTGGTAGAAATAGCTTTGCAATGCAGGGTAAAGCAGCTGTTAATTTTACTCCAGAAAAGCTACGTGGCTTCCGCACCTTGATTGCATTAGTTCCATTTACAATTGTTTCTCTATTGGCTCTTATGCCACACTTTGGTGTTGTTTTAACAAGCTTAAGTGCACCGGGTTCTTGGTATAAGACAGTGCTTCCTTCTGTGTTTACGGTTTCGAATTACACGGAGGTGTTAGGACATGAGATGGCTGTTTCATCAATTGCAAATAGTTTGTTGTTTGCATCTGTGGCTGTTATTGTAAACTTAATACTAGGTGTTTCAATCGCATTTATAGTTGTTCGCTCAAAATTAAAATTTGCGGGTGTGCTTGATGCTTTAGCAATGATTCCACTTGCAGTGCCAGGTTTGGTGATGGCATTTGGCTACTTGGCTATTAGCTCATGGTTATCCAATATCGGTTATATTCGTTCAAATCCATTTCTTTCTTCAATATTTGATGTACGCATAAATCCAACATTGTTTTTAGTAGTTGCCTATGCTGTGCGTAGACTTCCTTATATGGTGCGTTCTGCTGTCGCAGGATTGCAGCAGACATCAGAAGCATTTGAGGAGGCTGCTGCAAACTTGGGTGCAGCACCATCTGTCACCTTGCGTCGTATTACCTTGCCACTAATAACAGCAAATCTTATAGCAGGTATTCTTTTGGCTTTTGCATTTAGTATGCTTGAGGTTTCAGACAGCTTGATGCTAGCTCAGCAGGCAAATTATTATCCTATTACCAAAACAATTTATGAGCTATTCCAATTGCTTGGTACTGGTAAATATATAGCATCAGCACTTGGTGTTTGGGCAATGGTATTTTTAACAGTTACAATAGCTGGAGTAAGTATTCTTCTAGGTAAGAAGATGGGTGCAATCTTTAGAGTATAGGTGCTTATGCTTGAATTTATTGTTGTTCCATTATTTTTAGCAATAGTAGCAGCAATAGTTTGTGGCGTTGTTGGCACACTTACCGTTGTGCGTTCTAGTACATATGTTGCAGGAGCTGTTTCTCATACAATTTTGGCAGGGCTTGGTTTTGCACAATACTCAAATACTATAGGTCTTCTTCCTTTTTATTTGCCCCCAGATGTGGCTGCATTAGTTACTGCTGTAGGTGTTGCTATTATAATTTCAATTCTGCAATTCAATGGTAAAGTAAAACAAGATACCACACTAAGTGCAGTGTGGGCAATTGGAATGGCAGTAGGTCTTTTATTCTTGTCTATAACACCTGGCTATCAAACAGATTTACTCCGCTATATGTTTGGTTCTATAGCAATTGTAACAATGTCGGAAGTGTATTTTGTGTTGGTTTTAGCTTTGCTAATAGTATCTTGTTGCTATTTGTTTTGGCGGGGAATTTTAGCTTCTTGTTTTAATGCTAATTTGCTTAGACTAAATGGAGGTAGGGCCTTCTTTTTTGAGCTCTTGATCTCTATAATGTCTGCTGTTGCAATTGTTGTTTTAGTGAAGACTGTTGGAATAGTTCTTGTTATAGCACTAATAACATTACCGTCAATGGCGGCTTTAGGTATGCGTTTAAGTCTATGGATGGCAATGCTCGTAAGTGGTGTTCTTGCTTTTCTAGCTTTAGCATTTGGTATTATTGTTTCTATTTATTTTGATATAGAGGCAGCGGCTCCAACTGTTATTTGTATTGCAACTGTTGCTATGTTAATAAAATTATTGAAAAGGGGTAAATTAAATGAGAACAAAAATTAAAGATACATTGTTTGTAGCATTGGTTTTATTAAGTACCATTTCTCAAGCAGGAACAATTGGTGGCTTTTGCGGAACAATTGATACAGATGTGTTGGGTGATGCAAGCATTGTGGGTGGATATACAACCTTTGATGCAATGCCTTTCGTTGATTTGTTTTTTAGTGGCTCTTATGTTTCTGAATTTGATGTTTTTGAAAATAAAACACAAAATTCATTTCTTGGAGAATTGACCCAACGTTATGAGGTGGATGATTTTTATTTGGTGCCATTAGAAGCAGGTGTATTAGTTGAGATTGGTCTGATAGATTTATTAGAGATATATTGTGGTGCTGGTTTTGCATATTATATCCTTCCTAGCTTTACACTATCTTCAAATAATAACTCATTTGAGAAGGATGTTGATATTAGCAATCTATTAGGCTGGTGGGGAAAAATAGGCGTAGCCGTAGGTGTGCCTCATTTAAAGGTTTTTGCTGAAGCGAAATATACGAGTCTAGATGCTCATAATATTGATATTGATGTTGCTACAGATTTCTTTGTGTACAAGGATACAATTGAAATGGATTTTTCTAACTTTCAACTTCTTGTTGGTGCAAGACTAGAATTTTAAAGGAGCGATAAAATGAAAAAAATTTTATTGTTTTTGCTTAGCATTGGTTTTTGTGGTAGTGTGTTAGCTGAGGGTAGTGGTGGTATCGGAGGCTATATGGGTTTTACTTCACCAGCAGATTTGGGTGATGGTGAGGTTTATGGGTTGTATTTAGATTATGATGTAAATCCAAACATGCGTTGTCGTATGGGGTTTGGCTATTTGTCTGGATTTGATGTAGAAAATTACGATAGTGGTTCTTTTATTGGTCAAATAGGTCAAAAATTCGGACTTGATGATATAGATATTGTTAGTGTGGAGATGGGAGGAATATTCAAGTTTAACCCTATTGAGGATGTCTTCTCTATATATTTTGGTGCAGGAATAGCTGCTTATTATATCTCTGATATTGTTGTTTATGGTCGCAACTATAGGGAGGATACAACAATTGAGTTTGACCCAACAGTAGGCTTTTGGGGGTGTGCTGGTCTTGAAGTAGGTCATCCTAATTTTAAATTTTTCTTGGAAGTAAAAGGTACTTGGGCAAAAAATTCTTCTGTAAATATTGCCGTTGAAGATTGGTATCATGGCTATTATGGTGATGTTAAGATAGATTTAACCAATGTTCAAACATTGGCAGGAGTTAAGTTTGTATTCTAAGCTTATAAAACGTGAGTGGCGGGCAAAGGCACGTCAATTAATTAGAGAGCATGCCTCAGATATTAGCTCTGGGCATGTCCATAGCGTTTTGGAAAGTGAAGAATTTCGCTCTGCAAGTGTGATAGGATTGTATTTTTCTGTTTCTACAGAGCCTGACACAAAGCCATTAATGGAAGCGGCATTTTCTCTAGGCAAAAGGGTTGCTGTGCCAATTTATAGCCCAATATTAGCTGCATATGAGTGGGCAGAATATCAGCCTAGCATGGAGCTAACTGAGGCAAAATATGGAATTGTTGAGCCTAAGCAAGCACCAAAAATAGATCCACAAATTATAGATGTTTGTTTTTTGCCAGGTCTTCTTTTTGATAAAAGTGGAGTTAGATTGGGTCATGGCGGAGGGTTTTATGATCGCTTATTAATCCAAATCTCCTCTTCTACACCGATTATAGGATTGGCATTCCCATGGCAGATTGTGGATGAGCTGCCTAAAGAGCCGCATGATATTGTTTGTTCAAAGGTGATTTATTAGAGTAATTTGTTTTTAAAAATAGTTTGTTGTATTATTAACATAAGTGTGCTAAAATAACATAATTAAATATTGATGGAGTTATTTATGAGTAAAGCAACAAGGAAAAAGGTAATTTTTGGTGCTACATCAGTCCTACTTTTAGTTTTAATTGTCGTGGGATTTAGTAGCTGTTCTTGCAATAGAGAGTCATATGATGATGCTGTTCGTTTAGGTCAAGAGGCATTAGGTAATGGTGATTATGAAAATGCTATCTATCACCTAAAGCGTGCTTCAAAGCTCTCTCCAGAGGATTATACCATACTAATTAATTTGGGTATGGCATATTTTAATGCAGAGGAATACTCTTCTGCAGCAAATGTATTTGAGAAGGCTGTTCTCATAAATCCATCTGAGGAAGCATTGGAAACACTTGCAGTTACTCGATATAAGCAAAAGTATTATGAAGATGCATTAAATGTTTATAATAGAGCAATTACAGAGTATGGCAGAAAGTCACATCTTATTGCAGGTATTGCAGCTTGTCAGGCTCGCCAAGGAAATGCAAAATATGCATTTGATCTTTTGCAAGAGGCATTAACTAATAACCCTAATGATCCAGTGGTTTTATACAACTTGGCTACTTTAAAAGCAGATAATAATGAATTTGTTGATGCTGCAAGGTTTTATGTTTTGTTCTTTGATGTTGTAGATGCTGATATTAATAAGCAGCAGCTAAATCAAGCAAGAGAACGTTTTTCTATGATTGCTAAAAAGTATCCAACAAATGAAAAAGCAGCAGCAAATAAATGCTATACAAATGCGGTAAATTATTATAAGCAGCAAAATCTTGTGGGTGCTTTTACTGAGGCAAGAAAAGCTAGCTCTTTGGATCCAACAGAGCCAAATTATGTTGCTCTACTAATTGCAATTAGCAAGAAGGTTAACCGCCCACAAAATATTCAGCGTTTAACAACTCGCATTAAGAATGGATTTCCTGATTTTGCTGAAAAATATAATATTAAGTAAATTTAGGTTCCTTTTTTAAACAGGGTTTTATAGCGGATGATGTATTTAAAATACATTTTTCGTGTATTTATGATTTGCAAATAAAAGAGGAGATTGATTATGGTTTTTAATTCATTTTTTGCTTTTTTAGATTCGCTAAATCTTTATAATTGGATTGATATTGTTGTTATTATTTTTGCTATAACTTTTGCAATCTATGGTCTTATGCATGGTATTACCGGAGGAATCTCAAAGCTTGTTGCTTATTTAACAACGTTTGGAATAGGCTTGTGGGTGTATAATTTAATTCGTGCTAGTTGGCTTATTCAAAATACTTATCCAAATAGAATAGGTGCATTTGTTATTGCAGGTATTGCGGGCCTTATCGTTGGTGTGTGTGTGGGCTTGCTTGTCGCAAAATGCCTTCGTTTAATAGTTTCCCAACCCTATGATTCAATAATTGGGATTTTTGCTTCGTTAGCATGCTATGTGGTAATATTATTGGGAATATTTTTCCTTTTAAAGCTTACTCCTATGAATACAACAACACTCCGAGAAAAAACAATTTCAGGAATGATGGGATATGCCATTCTTGATGGAGTAATGGCAGAGAGTGATCAAGCGGAGATTTCTTCTAAATGAGTTCAGTGGTTTGGTATTATAGTGTAAAGGGGAAGATCTCATCACCTCTTTCTTGGGAAGAGCTCTGTGATGCAGTAAAAGAGCAGAAATTTGGTCCAGATGATTTAGTATGGACAAAATCATTTGGAAAAGAGTGGCGGAAGGCGTCAACACTAGAGGACTTGTTTGGAGGCTCTGTGCAATTAGAGACTCCTATTGTGGAAGAGCCTGAGCAAACACCAACAACTAACCCTGAATCAGAGCAAGTGTTAGAGCCAGAGCCTGCAAATATAGAGGATATGAGCTCAGATGAGCCGCAACAGGAGGCCCCTGTTGTAAAGCAAAGGGTCAGTGTCCGATTAGGGCTAAGGCGAGCTTATTATGGAATGCTTGGTATTCTATTTCCAACACCATTTAATATTATGCGTTGGATACCGCTAGCAGTGGCACTTTTCCTCGCCTCACAAATGTCTTCCAATTTTGTGCTAAATGCAACCGAGTCATTATTTTCTAAGGATGGTAAAATATTACAAAAATTGCGTGAAAACTCTGCTGAGCTAGGAATTGCAGAAGAGTTTTATACGTCAGGTGTATTTTCCAATGATTGGAAAAATGAATTTATGAAATTAAATACATTTCTTCAAGAGACTCAAAATCAGCGAATCTCACAGCAAGAAATGTCTAATAGATTGATAGCAATCTACTCAGAGCTTACAAAAGGAATAGGAACTACAGCAACCTATTTGTGGAAATGGCTTAAGAGCTTCTCTGGTGCCATTGTTGTTGGTACAATGTTTGTCACGGCATTTTTGATGAAAATTTGTCTATTTTGGTTTGGTGCAAGAGGCAGGTTTATTGCTATGGCACGTTGCTATTATCCATTAGAGCCATTTGGGGTTTCTTGGCGGAGAGTTGCTTCTGCATCAAATAGATTTTTCCGTATGCTAGTTGTTTTTGAACTAGTAACATCATTGATTTATCTTATTCTTTCTTTGGCATTAATTCGATATGTGGCTAATTCGTTTGTAGCAGGAGAATTAACCTATATAGACATTGGATATCAAATGATGGCAATGATAGTGATTTATTCATTGTTGATGTTTGTAAATTACTATTTACGTAATTTTGTTTCCTTGCCAATCCTACTTGAAAATAAGCGTCTAACTTTACGCTATATTTTCAAGGGCTTTGGTGGTTGGATATTGAGATATGGAATAGTTTATCAGTTGCTGATTTTTTTAATTCAAACATTATTGTCATTTGTAGGCTCGTTTGTTGGTGTGACTCTAATTACAATGATTTTCTCAATGCCACTTACGGGTCAGCTTCTTGCACTTCCTGTTTTGGCTGTGCATTTGCTTTGGACAATGGATATTACTATCCAAATGCGCCCAGAGCTCGCAAGAATAGCTCCACCAGAGGATCCTTGGCAATTAAACAAGTAATAACTCTATTTTTAGTCGTTTTTATATGAAAAATGATTCCGTAAAGGTATTTTGGACAGAGAATGATTCCATAATAGTTTGGTGCTATTATATGATCATGTCTTTACCTTGGTTCTTGGGATTACTGTTTGGTGGAGCAAATCCGAGTTCTGCTGATAGGCTTGCAGAGCTAGGCTCATTTTTACCTATTTCATTTTGGATTTTAGGCTTAGTGCCAGTGGCTTTTGTTTGCTGGCTACTATATAACCGATTAAAACAAAGTGGTTGCTCTTTTATGGAGCTTTTAGACATCCCTTCTAAAGAGAATTGGTTTGTTATTATACAAAAGGGAGTACTAATAGGATTTGCATTGTTCTTAATTGGTGCGTTTATTATCAAATTTTGGTCGCAGTTCCTACACACTCTTGGTGTCGAGGCAAAACCACAATTTTTAGTAGAGGTTTTGAATAGTGGACTTATTCCATTGTGGCAGATAGTCGGGCTAGGTGTTTTACTTAGTATAGCGGCTCCTTTCACTGAGGAAATTTGCTTCCGTGCAATAATTTTTGAAAGGCTTAAAGCTAATCGAAGGAAATGGGTTGCAGTGCTACTATCAAGTTCTTTTTTTGCTGTGGTGCATTTAAATTTGTTTGCACTTCCGGGAGTTTTTTTTGTAGGGCTTGGGTTGGCTGTTCTTTATGATATGCAATTAGGTAGTTCAACGGGATATAACGGACGGCAGGCAAGGGTTGGGTTGCTTGGCTCTATGGTTGCACACCTCACATTTAATGTGCTAAGTTTTTTACATAACATAAATGGTTAGGACTATTTTTAGTGAGTAATTACTATGAACAAAGAAATAAATCTCGGAATGTCAGCAAAGGTTCAAATTGAGGAAAATGAATGTTGGTGGGGTATTGCAACCACAATAGGTTGTCAAAGTCCATTGTCTATAAAGAATGAAGGCTTTTCTCGAGATATTCGATGTGAAAATTATTCTAACCAATCAGTGCCTTTGCTTGTTTCTAATAAAGGACGTTATATTTGGAGCGATAAGGCTTTTAAATGCACAATAAATGGTGGACTATTAAATTTTGAGATTGAAGCACCATTGAATGTTGTTAATGCTGGAACAACGCTTCGGGAGGCATTTTTAGCTGCATCCAAAGCTCATTTCCCTCCAAGCGGTAAAATACCAGACCTTTCGCTTATTGCTAAGCCTCAATGGAATACATGGATTGAGCTAACCTACAATCAAAACCAAAATGATATTCTTGCTTATGCAAGATACATTGGAGAAAATGGTTTTCCAACAGGCGGTGTTATTATGGTTGACGATACATGGCAGTATGGCTATGGTATTTGGGAATTTGACCCTCGCCGCTTTTCTGACCCAAAGAAAATGTGTGATGAGTTGCATTCGCTCGGCTACAAGGTGATGCTCTGGGTTTGCCCGTTTGTGTCAATGGACTCTCCGGGGTATCGTGAGATGGCATTTGGTATGAAGGATGCAGGAGTAAGGTGTGAAAAGGGTGGCCTTATTAATGATATAGATGGGGAACCGGTTGCTGCAAAATGGTGGAATGGTAGATCTGCTTCAATTGATTTTTCAAGCACACGGGGAATAGCATGGTTTTCAAGACAGCTTTCTTCACTCAAAGAGCAATACGGTGTAGATGGATGGAAGCTTGATGCTGGAGATACAGAATCATATAAAGCAAATTGGGTAACTCATGGATCATTTTCTCCATCAGAAATGTGCGAAGCCTATGCAAAAATAGGTTTGCAATTTCCGCTTAATGAATATCGAGCATGCTTTAAGATGGGCGGTCAGCCACTAGTACAGCGTCTTTGTGATAAAGGGCATAGCTGGACAGATCTTCAGCAGTTGATTCCTGATATGATTTCCTGCGGTTTGTTAGGGCATCCATTTGTTTGTCCAGATATGATTGGAGGAGGGAATTGGACTGCTTTTACTGAGGCTGCCTCCAATCCATTTGAGCCAGAGCTATTTGTTCGATCTGCTCAGGCACATGCACTTAGCCCTATGATGCAGTTTTCTGCAGCACCTTGGCGTATGCTGAAGGGGGAATATTTAGATGCTGTTCGAGATGCAGCATGGCTACGTATGAAATTTGCTCAATACATTGTTGACTTAGCAAAGGAATGTGCAATTTCTGGTGAACCAATGCTACGAAATATGGAGTATAATTACCCTGGACATGGTTGGGAAAATGTTAAGGACCAATTCATGATGGGAGAAAAACTTCTTGTTGCACCTCAAATCATTAAAGGAGCAAAGGAGCGTGTTGTTATTTTGCCTCCTGGAGAATGGATATCTGATGAGGGTAAGGTTTATTGTGGACCTTGCGAGCAAATAATACAAACTCCACTTTCTAGACTGCCTTATTTTGAACTATCCTCACACAATAGCTAACGCATGCTTTCCCAATCGTAATCAGTTGTTTAATTTTCTGTTCGAAAAAGGGTAGCAGAGATAATGAGCATTGCTAATTCCTTCAATCAAACAGAGCACAGGAGGGTAAGTGGTGTTTTGTGGTTAGTTAGGTTGCTAGAAGTAAATAGCATTACCTATTCAAGCCTGCAAATTTTCATGCACGGTCATCTTAAGTTTTTATTGACTTTTCATTAAAATTAGTTGATAATTTT
Source organism: Kiritimatiellia bacterium (assembly GCA_017481725.1). Lineage (GTDB taxonomy): Bacteria > Verrucomicrobiota > Kiritimatiellia > RFP12 > UBA3636 > RGIG990. The sequence goes on from JAFUOX010000104.1 coordinate 47,465, forward strand.
AATTGTAAAAGGCATTTGATTTATGTGTTCATTATCCATATAAAATAAGGAGAAATTATGGATAAAAAATTTATTTTTACAATTGGTCGGCAATTCGGAAGTGGAGGCATAGCAGTAGGAAAAGCTTTATCCACAAAGTTAGGAGTTCCTTTTTATGATTCTGAGATTCTAACACGTGTTGCACAGGAGTCTGGGCTTTGTGAAGAGGTGCTAAAGTCGCATGATGAAAAGCCCGCACAAAGTGTTTTTTATTCTGCATGGTCATCTCCGTTTTGTGGTACAGAATTGCCTTTAGGCTTAAAGGTTTTTTTAGCACAATTTAATGTTATCAAGAAAATTGCTGCAGAGGGACCTTGTGTAATTGTTGGACGTTGTGCAGACTATGTTCTTAAGGATTTAGATAATGTGGTTAAAACCTTCATTTATGCTTCTCCGGAGACTAGAATTAAGAATTTAGTTGAGAAGCTTAATGTGACAGAAAAGCAAGCACGCAGCATGATGAATAAAGCTGATAAAACACGCACTGCATATTATAATTATTTTACCGAGAAAGAGTGGGGAAAACCTGATTCTTATGATTTGATGATAGATACAACTCAAATATCTCCAGAGGCTGTTGCTGATATAATTATTGCTTATTCAAAAGGAAGAAGCACCAAATAATCTTAAATCTAGCATTTATGCTCTCTTTTAACTTGATACACAAGGTAAAATAATGATAAAATTTTGTTAAATAAATGATAAAATTTATTTTGTCGATTTAGCAAATTATGTTTGAAAGGAATAATAATGAAAAAATATAAGGTTGGTATTATTGGTTGTGGTGGTATTGCTAATTGGTGCCATGCTCCATTTTACAAGGACGATGCACGCGTAGAAGTTGTTGCAGTTTGCGATATTATTTTAGAGCGCGCAGAGAAGTTTGCTGCAGATCATTTCCCAGGAGCAGAGCCTATTAAGGAGTACAAGAAGCTATTGGCTCGCAAAGATATTGATTATGTTGATATCTGCACACCAAACTATCTTCATAGTGAAATCGCAATTGCTGCATTTAAGGCAGGTAAGCATGTTTTCTGCGAGAAGCCAGATGCTGTTTCTCCTGAGAAGGCAATCGCAATGAAGGAAGCTGCAGATAAGGCAGGCAAGCGCCTAATGATTATGCGTAACAATCGGTTCACAGATCCTTCTGCTTATGCTAAGAAGTTTATTGAAGCAGGCAATATGGGTAAGATTTATGCAGGACGTTGTGCATGGCAGCGTCGTCGTGGTATCCCAGGTGCTGGCGGTTGGTTTACAACTAAGAAGCAGTCTGGTGGTGGCCCACTAATCGATCTTGGTGTACACATGATTGACCTAGCTATTTGGTTGATGGGCAATCCAACACCAGTTTCTGTTTCAGGTAACTGCTTTAGAGAGTTCGCTGGTTCAACAGTATCAGATTCAGATAATAGCAAGTTCGGTGATGCAAAAGCAGGTGGCACATTTGACGTAGAAGACTTGGCAATGGGTCTAATCCGTTTTGACAATGGTGCAGTTCTTCAGATTGAGTTTAGCTGGGCTTCAAATGTTAAGAAGGAGCAGCGTTTTGTTGAGCTACGCGGTACAAAGGCTGGCTTGAACTGGTTGAATGGTGATGAGCTAGAAATCTATGGCGAGGACAATGGCCAGCTAACAGATTTCCGTCTAGCAGGCAACCTAAAGGATGATGGTCATCGCCGCAATCTATCACACTTTGTTGATGTGCTTGATGGCAAAGCAAAGCCATGCTTTGAGCCAATTCAGGGTATCAATATGATTAAGATTCTTGATGCTATGTACAAGTCTGCAAAGACAGGTGCAGAGGTTCGCTTGAATCAGTCAAAGGCTAAGAAATAATTTTAAATAAATAAATTGTAAAGGAAAATACATTATGGCAATTAAAGTAACCGTATGGAATGAGTATGTACATGAGGTTGGCGATAGCGCAGCAGCAAAGTACATTCGCCAGTTCTATCCAAATGGCATTCACAATGCAATTAAGGAAAACATCGCAGCAGATGACTTAGAGATTCGTGCTGTAACTCTACAGGATCCAGAGCAGGGTCTTCCAGAGGATGTTTTGAATGATACAGATGTTTTGGTATGGTGGGGTCACTGTGCTCATCACCAGGTTGAGGATGCATTGGTTGATCGCATTCAGCAGCGCATTCTTCAGGGTATGGGTCTAATTGTTCTACACTCAGGCCACTATTCAAAGATCTTCAAGCGCATGATGGGCACAAGCTGCTCTCTACGCTGGCGCGAGATTGGCGAGAAGGAGCGCGTATGGGTTGTTGATAAGCAGCATCCTATCACACAGGGCATACCTGATAGCTTCGTGGTTCCTAATACAGAGATGTATGGTGAGCCATTTGGTATTCCAAATGATGCACACGATGTATTCATCTCATGGTATGAGGGTGGCAATGTATTCCGTAGCGGTGTAACATTCCAGCGCGGTGCAGGTAAGATTTTCTACTTCTCACCTGGTCATGAAACATTCCCAATCTACAATAATCCTGATGTGGCAAAGGTTATCCAGAATGCTTGCCGCTGGGCAGCAGCAACTCTTCCACCTCAGAAGACAAATTGCTGGGATTGCGATCCTCCAACAGAGACAGTTACAACAGTTAACCCTCTAAAGCAGTTGGATACAAAGGACCTTCACGAGAAGGCTGAATAATCCACAAAAAAAGGCATCCTTCGGGGTGCCTTTTTTTTGTCTAATTTTGATGCTTTGATATGCAGCTGACTTTATAACAAAAAAGGTGCCGTTGTTGCACCTTTTTTAGTTAGAGAAAATTTTATCAGTGAATTCATCTATGCGATTCTCTATCTCCGAAGTAAGAGATAAGGATAGCAAGTCATTTGCATATTCCTCGCATTGCTTAATTGTAAAACGAGATATTAATTCACGAGCACGCGTAATTTGAATTGCTTCAATACTAAAGCAACGTAAGCCAATTCCAATAAAGAATGGAATGTAACGCGGATCGCGGCCCATTTCTCCACAAACAGATACATGTACGCCTTTGCTCTTTGCCACATCTGCAATCGTTTTTAAACTTCTCAAAATAGCAGGGTGGTGAGGTAAATAATAGGAAGCAACACTGTCGTTTGTACGGTCTACACCAAGTGTGTATTGAATCAAATCATTGGTGCCGATAGAGAAGAAATCAGATTCCTCTGCGATCTTATCTAAAACAGCTAGAATTGCAGGAATTTCAACCATTGTGCCAATGTTTGGAATGATGAGCTCCTTGTCCCCAAGCTCTGCCTGAATGCTGTCAACACAGCCCCATAGCCTTTCCTTTGCTGCAATCATCTCTTCAACAGAAGAAATCATAGGGAACATAATAGATGCATTTTTACAACCAGTATATTGTATTGCACGCAAAATGGCTCGTAATTGCTGGTCCATTATGTTTGTATATCGCAGGGTAAAGCGCATAGAGCGTAGACCCATAGCTGGATTTTCTTCTTTTGTCTTGTAAAGATATGGAAGAACCTTGTCACCACCGGCATCAAGTGTTCTAAAGGTAACAGGTTTACCATTAGCCTCTTGAATTAGGCGTGTATAAATTTTTACCTGCTCTGCCTCTGTTGGGAGAGATTGGCGCATAATAAATGGGAATTCTGTTCTATAAAGACCAATACCATCAAAGTTTGCCTTGCGTGCATTTTGAACATCAGCAATTAGATTGATGTTTGCCATTAGTGTGATACGCTCACCATCTAGTGTGACAGTCTCATTTGCAGGATTGTTTGCTGTTATATTGGATTCATCTAGCTTTTGGGCTTGACTACGAAGCTCAAAATTATAACGCCGCTCCTCGCTAGGATTTACATAGAGATAGTCATTCGCACAATCAATAATTATCTCTTGCCCATTAGGTATGCGAAGCAGATCTAGCTCTTTAACAATAATTGTTGGAATGTCTAATGAACGAACAAGCAATGAAACATGGGCTGTAGCTCCTCCAGCAATTAATGCAATTCCCTTAACATTACCTTGGGCTATACGTAGAATGTCTGATGGAAGAAGCTTGTCTGCTATGATAATGTGTGGTCGCGTTAAAATACTATATTCAGGAGTCTCTTCTGAAACAGCCTCTAGCAGCTGAAGCGTCAAATCTTCAACATCGCGGGCCTTTTCCTGCATATATTCATCTTCACTTGCTTCAAATAATTTGATGAATTCATTGCCTACTTCAACAATTGCTTTAGGCGTTGAATAGTCCTTGTCAGAAATTAGAGCCTTGATTTTGCCGAGGAAATTGTCATCCCTCATAATCATTGCACTAGATTCAAAAATCAAGGATGCTGCTTCAGGTAGACGTTCATTAAGTGCTTCTGTAGATTCCTTAAGCTTTTTTTCTACAAGCTCAATAGCTTCATCAATAGAACGAACAGTTTTTGCGGTAGAAAGCTGAGCAGATGTTAATCGAGAATACTTGCGTGCAAAAATGTGTGCTACACCAATCCCCCAACCATGGGAAACAGATGAACCACGATAGGAAAGCTCTCCTGTAATCTCAAGAGGACGCATTCCCTTCTCAATATCACGTTTTGCGGACTCAATAGATATCAACGCACTCGCATTTTGAATAGCAGAAACAACATCATTTGCATTCTCGCGAATAGAGCTAATCTCCTCAGCAAGGAAAGGCTCTCCTGTAGGTCGCAGCAATAATATTGCTCCAACACGCTCCTTACCCTGAAGTAGAGGGACTGCTAGATAGGTCTGTGTGTCGTCATCAGGGAAATTGTGGTGCCGTATGTAGCCACGCATTGATGCTGCACTTTCTGTGTAGATTGTGCGACGCTCAGCAAGTGACCTACCAATTATTCCTTCACCAATCTTTAGAATGATACGTGCTTTAGGGAACATTGGGAACCCATAAGCTGCCTTTTGGGTGAACTCACGGGTGACATTATCGTAGATAAAGATTGAGCCCTTAACCACACTATAGGTGTTTACAAAATACTCTAACACATTTTGCAAAAACGCCTGAGTGCCATTACTCTGAGAAATAATCTCCTTGAGCAATGGTTGGGCATTTTTTTGTTTTGTTAAAGTAAAATCAAACATCTTTACAATTTAAACGATATAACGACTATAAAATAATTAATTATTTCTCAGATACAACAACCTCTTTGATGTTGTAAATTGGCTTGTTCTGTGATTCGTGGTATGTACGAGTTGTTAACTCTGCAAGCAAACCAAGTACAATAAATTGTAGGCAGAAACCAAGGAACATCAATGGTGTGATAATCCAGAAAGGACGCTTAACTAGCAAATCCTCACCAAACCAAGGTGCTGTAAATAGCCCGCAAGCACCACCCAATGCTTCTATGCCAACAATAGCAAGAAGTATTGCTGCAACTGCACCAAATTGAAGACCAATCTTACCAAACACCTGAATAGGGCGTGTGCTATAGGTTAGCAAGAATTTTACTGTAAGTAGGTCAAGTACAACACGAAGTGTGCGAGAAATACCATACTTAGTCTTGCCAAATTGGCGCGCATGGTGACGTACTGGCATTTCTGTTACCTTGCCACCAACCCAGTGTGCATGTGCAGGAATAAAACGATGCATCTCACCATATAGATTTACTTGACCAATTACCTCTCTACGGTATGCCTTAAGTGAACAACCATTATCGTGGATATGAACACCTGTCATCTTGGCAATAAGGCGATTTGCAATCATTGATGGAAGCTTGCGATTTACAAATGTATCCTTGCGATCCTTACGCCATCCACAAACAACATCAAAGCCTTCATCTAGCTTTGCTAGCATTGCAGGAATGTCCTCTGGATCATTTTGTAGGTCTGCGTCAAGTGTGACAACAATATTGCCAACAGATTCCTTAATGCCAGCACTCATTGCTGCAGTCTGACCAAAGTTGCGGCGGAATTTAATTAGCTTTAAGCATGGATATTTTTTTGCTTGCTCAAGCAAAATCTCCCATGATTTATCAGTGCTACCATCATCTACTAAAACGATCTCATAGCTTTTACCAAGCTTAGATAGAACATTATGTAGCTTTTCGCATAGAAAAGGAATGCTTTCCTCTTCATTGTGTATAGGGGCAGTAACGCTTAAATCTAACATATTAATCCGCCTTTCTTTAATCATTTGAATGCGTTATAGTTTAGCGACCATTTGCTTTTCTGTAGCGTTCAATTAGAGCATTTGTTGAAGAATCGTGCTTTAGCTCAGGTGCTTCAGCAGCAGCTAGCTCTGGAGCAATCTTTGCAGCAAGGAGCTTGCCTAGTTGAACACCCCACTGATCAAATGAGTAGATATTCCATAGAACACCCTGTGTGAATACCTTGTGCTCATAAAGTGCAACAAGAGCACCAAAGGTTTCTGGAGTTAGCTCATCTGCTAGAATTGTTGATGTTGGACGGTTTCCGTCAAATACCTTGTGTGGAACTAGCTCCTCACTTGTACCCTCAGCACGAACCTCATCAGCTGTCTTACCAAATGCTAGAGCCTCTGTCTGAGCAAAGAAGTTAGCCATTAGATTATCGTGGTGAGGAGGAATTGCATTGTGAGAGCGGCAGAAACCAATGAAATCTGCAGGAATTAACTTTGTTCCCTGATGGATTAGCTGATAGAAAGCGTGCTGACCATTTGTGCCTGGCTCACCCCAGATGATTGGACCAGTCTGGCATGCTACGCGATTGCCCTGCTTATCAACATACTTACCATTGCTCTCCATATCAAGCTGCTGCAAATATGCAGGGAAACGAGCTAGATATTGGTCGTAAGGAAGAACTGCGTGGCTCTGTGCATTGTGGATGTTGTTGTAAACAATGCCGATAAGTGCCATAATCACAGGTAGGTTCTGCTCATAAGGAGTCTCTGCAAAGTGCTTGTCCATTGCATGGTAACCATCAAGCATGCGGAAGAAATTCTCTGGTCCAATTGAAAGCATTAGTGGTAGACCAATTGCAGATGGAAGAGAGTAGCGGCCGCCAACCCAGTCCCAGAAGCCGAACATATTGGCTGTATCAATACCAAATTTAGCAACCTCAGTAGCATTTGTTGAAACAGCAACAAAGTGATTTGCCACAGCTGCATCATCCTTTAGTGCATCAAGTAGCCATGCACGTGCTGTGCGAGCATTAGTCATTGTCTCAAGAGTTGTGAAGGTCTTGGAAGCAACAATAAATAGTGTTTCCTCAGGATCCTTGCCAAATACAGCCTCAGCAAAGTGTGTTGCATCAATATTTGATACAAACTCAAATACTAAATCACGTTGTGCATAAGGCTTTAGTGCCATTGTTGCCATAGCTGGACCAAGGTCAGAACCACCAATACCGATGTTGATGATGTTCTTAATCTTCTTGCCTGTGAAGCCCTTCCACTCGCCAGAGCGAACACGCTCTGCAAAGCCAGCCATCTTCTCTAGAACCTCATTTACATCAGGCATTACATCCTTGCCATCAACATAAATTGGTGTGTTTGAACGATTGCGTAAAGCAATGTGTAGTACTGGACGACCCTCTGTAACGTTGATCTTCTCGCCAGAGTACATAGCCTTTATTGCCTCATCTAGCTTGCATGCACGTGCCATCGCAAATAGCTCCTGCATCATCTTGCGAGAAACAAGATTCTTTGAATAGTCAAGTGTTAGTCCAGCACCTTCAACTGTCATGTCCTTTGCACGATTAGCATCCTCTGCAAATAGCTTGCGTAGGGTGAGAGACTTTAATTGCTCTGCCTCTGCACATACATTCTTCCACTCTGTTAAATTCTGAAACATGGTGTTTGCCTTTCTGCCTTTTTATAATAAAGCGTGATAATCACTAAAAAATACTCAAAAAAAGTGCCTTTTTATGTCACAAAAATTCCCCAAAAAATTTGAGAAAAGTGCGTCAATTTATCATTTTCCTGCTCAAAACGCAAGTTTAAACAAGTGTTTAAATCGCAAAATAAGCAGAAAAATGACAATTTTTGTTAATTTTTACATTGCGTCAGCAAGAGCCTGACCAAATTCGCTGCACTTAAGCTCAGTAGCACCTTCCATCAAACGAGCAAAGTCATAGGTTACCTTCTTCTCAGAAATTACCTTGTCCATTGCCTTGATGATTAGGTCAGCTGCCTCTGTCCAACCCATATAGCGAAGCATCATTTCGCCAGATAGGATTAGAGAGCCTGGATTTACCTTGTCGAGATTTGCATATTTTGGTGCTGTTCCGTGGGTTGCCTCAAATACAGCAGTTCCTGTTGTGTAGTTGATGTTTCCACCTGGAGCAATACCAATTCCACCAACACAAGCAGCCAAAGCATCAGAAGCATAGTCGCCATTTAGATTTAGTGTTGCGATTATGCTATATTCTGCTGGTCGAGTAAGTATCTGCTGTAAGAATGCATCACAAATGCAATCCTTGATAACAATCTCTTTGCCAGTCTTAGGATTCTTAAAGCTGCACCATGGACCATCACCAATTAGCTCTGCACCAAATTCCTCACGAGCAAGAGCATAACCCCAATCACGGAAACCTCCCTCTGTGAACTTCATGATGTTGCCCTTGTGAACAAGAGTAACATTTGGTCTGTCATTGTCAATTGCATAATTGATTGCAGCACGGATTAAACGCTCAGATCCCTCCTTGGAAACTGGCTTAATACCAATAGAAGATGTCTCTGGGAAGCGGATCTTCTTTACCCCCATTTCTTTCTGCAAGAAATCAATTACCTTCTGTGCATTTTCTGTGCCTTGCATCCACTCAATACCTGCATAGATATCCTCTGTGTTCTCACGGAAGATAACCATGTCTGTTAACTCAGGATGCTTAACTGGAGAAGGAACTCCATTAAACCAACGTACAGGACGCAAGCAAACATACAAATCTAACTCCTGACGTAGAGCAACATTTAGAGAACGAATACCACCACCAACTGGAGTGGTTAGTGGTCCCTTGATACCAACAAGATATTTGCGGAATGCTTCAAGGGTCTCAGGTGGTAGCCAAATGTCTTTGCCAGCTATCTTGTTTGCCTTTTCACCTGCATATACCTCTAGCCAGTCAATCTTGCGCTTGCCTCCATATGCCTTTTCAACAGCAGCATTCCATACAACCATGGCTGCACGTGTGATGTCTGGACCAGTTCCATCTCCCTCAATGAATGGGATTGTTGGATTGTCTGGGACGTTTAATTTTCCGTTAGAAATTGTAATTTGCATTTTAAAGCCTTTGCTTTGAATGTTTTGTATTAAAAAGTTATTGTCTTATAAGTAGCGAGAAGCCTCAAGCAAGACTTCTCGCATTAAGAGTAAAATTATAGGTCGTTTGCAACAACCTTTTCAAACTCATCAGTAATTTCCTTGCTTGGAGCTTTTGTTAGTAAGCTAATAGCAATAATTGAGATGAGTGATAGAACGAAGCCTGGAACAATTTCGTATAGCTTGAATATTGTCACCCCTGGGAAGTTTGCTGCTAGAACAAATTTCCAAATGATTGCTGTTAAAGCACCGATAACCATGCCTACACCGGCTCCATAAATATTTGTGCGCTTCCAGAATAGAGCTAGTAGGATAACTGGACCAAATGCAGCACCAAAGCCTGCCCATGCGAATGACACAAGAGCCATAACCTGCTTTAGGAAGTCGCTCTCAGGATCAGCAGCTGCAATAAATGCAGCAATTATAGCGATAATAGCAACGGATGCTCGGCTTACAAAAACAAGCTCCTTGTTGCTTGCTCCCTTGTGTATCCACTTTTTGTAGATATCATTGGAGAATGCTGATGCAGAAACAAGTAGCTGAGAATCTGCTGTACTCATGATAGCTGCCAAGATTGCTGACATCATTACTCCAACGATTGCAGGGTGGAAGAGCTGCTTAATCATTAGCATAAAGATATTCTCTGCATCCTTAACCTCAATACTGTATTGGGTTGCAAAAATGTGACCTAGAATACCAACAGCGATTGCAGCGATTAGAGAAATAATAACCCATGTCATTGCTATGCGGCGAGACTCTGTAATCTGGCGTGGACTCTTGATTGCCATAAAGCGAACAAGAATGTGTGGCATACCAAAGTAGCCGAGACCCCAACCGATGTTAGAAATAATATCTGTTAGGAATGAAACAGATTTTCCATTTTCGGCATTTGTAAAGATGTTTAGGTAGTATGGATTTGCCATGTTTAGATTGTCAATTGTTGAAGCCCAACCTCCAACCTGATAGACAACTAAAGCAGGAACAATGACAATAGCAAAGAACATTAGTGTTCCTTGAATTAGGTCTGTCCAGCATACAGCCATAAATCCACCTAGTAATGTGTAGGAAACAATAACGATAGCACCAACAATTAGAGCAACCATTGGTGAAATGCCAAATGTGGTTGTGAATAGCTTTGTGCAAGCAACAAAGCCAGATACTGTATAGAAGAGGAAGAATGTTAGAATGATTAGTGCTGCAACACCACGTAGAATACCAGAATTATCGTGGAATCGATTTGAGAAAAATTCTGGGATTGTTACTGAGTCATTGCAAGCATGTGAATATGTACGCAAACGCTTTGCCACTATTTTCCAGTTAAGGTATGTGCCGATAACTAGACCTACACCAATCCAAGATGCACTTAAACCTGAAACATAAATTGCACCAGGAAGACCCATTAGAAGCCAGCCACTCATGTCAGAAGCCTGTGCAGATAGTGCAACTACCCACTTGTTCATTTTACGGTCACCAAGATAATAATCTCCAAGTGTTGATGATTTATTGCTAAATAGGAAACCAATTCCTAGCATGATAATTAAGTATATGACGAATGCGCCAATGATAAAATATTGCATTTCTTTTCTTTCCTAATAATTAATAATAGTTTAGTGTGTGTAAAAAACACGCGATTGGATATACTATACCATTTATTAATTAGGTTATGCAAGGATTTTGCTTAATTCTCTATCTGTTTTTTGGTTGTGTCGGAGCTTTCTTCAGATTATTGCTAATTGGTAAAAATCCCGTTTGTCTCGTATATACCACAAACTCAAACTACCAAATTAGCTTATAAAACAACTTAATCAGCTAATATAGGACTTATTGGCGAAATATTCCGCACTAATTTCAGTTTTTTTGACGCATTTGGGTTGTTTAAGCCTTTTTTCTCCAAAAAACCTGTTGCTTTTCTTGTTAAAGATATTGTAAAATTGACATAAGAAAATAGGTAAAGGTTTACCATAAAATATTAACAGTAATCTCTTAGGTTGTAATTATGAGCGATAGCGATAAACAACAAAACAATCTAGATGCTCTTCTAGATGGTTTCTCTATGTCAACATCATGGGCAAAAACCTCCCCTGATCAGCATTTGTCTGATATGTCTAGATATGCTGAAAAGCAGGTGTCTCATGGTGATCGTAACGATAAAAAATTCCGTAATGAAAAATTTTCACGTGGCGATAAGCCAGATTTTCAAAAGCGTGATTTTAATAAGGCAAATAAAGAGGGTGGAGACTCCTCTGATAATGCTCAATCACATAAGGATAGAAAATTTGAAAAGCGTGATTTTAAGAATCGCCAGCCTCGTGACCCTAAAGAGGTTCCTTTTGAGATTCGTTTCTTGCCAGAAGCTAATGCTCTTTCAATAATTTCACGCAAGATTTGGAGCAATCATAGAGCAATGCCTCTCAAGAGCGTTGTTAGACTTTTTATCGAAAATACAGATACAGTTCTTGCTCGCCTAGAATTCAAAGAAGAGCATAAGGATAAGCGCTTCTATCAGTGTAAGAAGTGCGGTTGGTTCTCATGTGATGAACAGGAAACAATTGCTCACATTAAGCAGGCTCATTTTGAAGAGTGCTTTGAGACAATTGAAATTGATGTAGAACCTCCAACAGGAAATTTCCCTTCTGTTGCTCGCTCAAAGCTAACAGGAAAGCTAATTGCTCCTCCAAATCACCATAGCTACAATGCAGCAGTTCGTAAGATGCGCGAGACAGAATGCCCAGAGGTTACAGAAGAGCAGTTCCGTGCAGAGATTGAATTAGTGCGTGATCCAGCAGCTGTAGATGAGTGGAAGCAGCAGGCAAGTAAGCAATTGCGTTATCTTCTAAAGCTTGATGCAAAGGCAACAGAAGAAGAGCTCGCTGCACGTGCTCAGATGACCTTTGAGGAAGCTGACAAATATTTTATGGACGAGGTAGTTGCTCGCAATCTAAATAGAAACCGCTATGTGATTGCTTCTCTACCTATAATTCGTGCATTGCCACACGGCTTTATGCCACGTGGTGTATTGCATGCATGGGATAAGGAACGCCATAATCATCTTGGAACACTATTTTTTGCAGTACGTGGTGGCTTGAAGAGCCGCAAACTTGTTATCTTCAAGATTGCTTCTGAGCACAAGGATGAATTTATTGTTCGCAAGCAGCCACAGGTTCTTGACGTCACTCATGCGGTGCCAGAACTAAAGGCAGTTATTGAATATATTACACAAAATCCTTGCTGCACACGTGGCGAATTACTAAGTGCTCTTGTGCCAGAGGGAACCCCAGCAGAGGATGCAAAGAAGATTATTTCTCAATTAAATTGGGTGACAGAGCGTGGACATGTTATTGAATACCATAACGAGGTATTAGCATTGCCAGAACCTCATCCAAAATATCGTAAGCTTCAAACTGGTTCAAAAGAGAAGCTAACTCTTTCAGCTGATGCTCCAGCAGAAACACCTGCTCCTGCAGTAGAGGAGCCTGCAGTAGAGGAGCCTGCACCTCAAGGGGAAGCTGTAGCGGAAGAGCCTGCTCCAACAGAAGCTTAATAACCAATTTTAAATTAACCACAAAATTAAAGGAATTAAATTATGAAACAGGAACGTCCAGATTTTAAAGCGCTATCTGCACAGAAGCGCAAATTCGCAAAACCTGATACACGTCTAGTTGGTCCAGCAACCACAATCGCAATTACACCAGTTGCAGATGGTCGCCCAGGTGCTTATGACGCAAATGTTGAAAAGACATGGCGCATGGCTGAGAAGGTTTATGATCTTATCATGAATAATGTTACTCTCCCAGATGGCTCTCCAGTTCGCGTAGTAGTTGCTCCAGAAATCGTTTACGGTGCACGCTCAGGTGCTATCGCTCAAGAGTATTATGCAACTCAGGGTGTATGTGCAAATATTTGGGTTGCTCGCTCTTGGTGCTATAGCGATGAGCTTATGAGTGCATGCCAGGGTATTGGCTCTTCAGAGTGGCAGCAGGCAGCATGGGGCTTGAACCAGACAGACCGTCCAGGTGCAGTATGGCTAAAGGCTTTCTGTGCAGCTATGGATGAGAAGAAGCGTCCTATATTCTCTATCTATAATCCAGACCTAGAGGATGAGGATGGCCCTTTGAGCGAGTATGTTGAAACACGCCTACTACGCTTTGCTCGTTGTGCTGCAGCTGTTGGCTATATGCGCGGAAAGAACTTCCTCGGTATCGGTGGTGTAGCAATGGGTATCATCGGTTCAGATATTCGCCGTAATGCTTTGCATGATTATTTTGGTATGGGCTCTGCATCCTTTGATATGTCAGGCTTGAATACACGCACAAATGCTGGCTTCTATGATGAGAAGGAAGTAGAGAAGGCAACTGAGTGGATGAACAAGAACTTCAAGATGGTATTTGGCGAGGGCTGGCGCCCACGTAAGCCTGCTGACCTAGTTCGCGAGTGCTGCAAGAATACAATTCTTGTTCGTGACTTGATGGTTGGTAATGCTTCTCTTGCTCATCGCAAGATCCCTCACACAGATGGATTTGAGTATGTAGAGTGGGCTCAGGGCTACAATGCTCTTGGTGCTGGTACTCAGGGCCAGCGTCAGTGGACAGATGGTCATCCAAACTTTGATGTTACTGAGTCTATCCTAAATTCAATGTTTGACTGGAATGGCTTCCGTGCTCCATATATCGTTGCAACTGAGAATGACTCAAAGAATGGTATCGGTATGATAGTTGGCAATCTACTTTCTGGTGGTATGTCACAGCTATTTGCTGATATTCGTACTAACTGGACATGTGAGTCAATTAAGAAGGCAACTGGTGTTGATGTCTCAAAGATTTGCCCACGCGGTATCATTGATAAACGCAATTCTGGTGCTGGTGCTCTAGAGTATAGTGTTGATTTGTATAAACTTTGTGGCTTGCCAAAGAAAACACCAATCTCTAAGGTTATCGATAAGCTACGTGCAGACAAGAAGCTTCAGGATAAGGTATTTAATGCTATTGCAAAGGCAACAACCTATATGCGTGCAGATTTGACCTATTTCCCTGGCGATGGCTTGTCAAGCCACTACCGCACACCAGGTGGTCTTCCAATGACTGCATATCGCTACAATATGGTAGGCGAAAAGTTTACTTGCTCTGTAGTTGAGGGTGAGACAGTTGAGCTACCAAAGAAGGTTGCTGATGCAATTTCAAAGCGCACTGACCCAACATGGCCAGAAACATACTGGACCCCACGTGGCATGACATCCTTTGAGTATATGGACAAGATTGGTCCTAACCATGATGCAAACTGCCTAGGTCTAATTGGTGCAGATATGATTACCTTCAATGCAATGCTACGTATCCCAGTAGATATGCACAATATTGCAGAAAAGGATATCTTTCGCCCAACAATGTGGAGCCGCTTTGGTGGAGATGACTTTAAGGTATGCGAATATCTTGGCCCTATCTACGGCTAATATAGCATAATCCGTAAAACAAAAAGGCGAGTCGCGAGGCTCGCCTTTTTTGTTTTTAGTAATTAGTGATTAACTTGTGTCTGCCCATAATAATATTGACTGAAGACCTACCCGCAGTTCTGCAAAATAATAAGCAAAAAAGAATGGCTTGTGCCAAACAAATTAACAACCAGCACGTTAAGTGCTAATCTACTCAATATTGTTTCTTCTAGTTTTGTTGTAATTAATGCTTACAATGCGAATTGGTACACTATGCATATTGTTGTCACATATCTCTTTGTGTTGTGAATCAATGAGCGAACTTTGTTGGTGTTTTTTGGGGCAGATGTTAATTAGTTGTATGAGGCGTTTTGTTTTGTGAATTATGGATGATAATCTTGGCTATAAACTTCGTCAATGATAGGGTA
>JAFUOX010000019.1 GCA_017481725.1 Kiritimatiellia bacterium
GCAGAGACGCAAAGGACGCAGAGGACGCAGAGGCTTGCGTGGTGGCTTGTATGGTGGTATCGATGATAACACTACCGCTTGTCGTTGCCTTGTTTTGCTCCTGTTATCGCAAAGGCAACTTCCAAGCGCTAGTGTGTACGACCACAAGAATGCAGAGACGCGGAGCTTATGCACGTGGTGGCTAGACGCGAGGTTGGACGTTAGGCGCGAGACAACCGATAGACAATTAGACGATAGACGTTGAATGGACAATTAGACGATTAGACGCGAGACCATCCAATGCGTTGACACGCATCCCGCAGGCGTTGACACGCCCCTTTGGACATGAGACATGAGACGCGGGACATGAGACAAGGACAAGAGACTAAAAGACGATTAGACGCGAGATAGGTTAGTGGCGTTTCACTTCAATGGTTTTCTCGTCTAATTGTCTCGCGTCGAAACCTCTCGCGTCTCGTGTCTCACGTCTCTTGTCCAATGCTCGCATGTTAATGCGATGCGGCGTCTAATTGTCTGTCGTCTAACGTCAGAGAAATCTCAACGTCTAACGTCTCGCGTCACAGCGTCTAAATGTCTAATTGTCTCGCGTCAGCGTTGTCTCGCGTCTAACGTCCCTTTTTCGCATTTTTGAAGTGTGCTGGTGCACGCAAAGCGACTGGATGTCGCTTCTCCATACTTTTCCAAAATCCCTCCGTGTCTCCGTTCTCCAGAAAACCACACTACGTGTGCTCCGTGTTTCGCCGAAGGCAAGAGCGTCAGCGACAATACACTTATTCGTTTATATATGGCAAGAATAAATATGGTTTTACTTTTTTTATGATGGTTTGCTATAATTTGTGTCATGAAAGCAACGGCAGCCATTTTATCAAATAGCACACAGACAACAGCACTAGATAACGCAAGGTTTTGTATGTAATTTTGTATCAAAATTATCTATCTACTTATGTGGAAAAATATATAATTCTACATAGTATAGATTGAATTTACAGACAATAGTTTACACTATTGGCTTTTGAACTATGATAGTGAAATGCAATAAATTTTGTGGTAAAATCAAATATTGAAATATCAATGTGTATCATTTAGTAAACAGCTTTATTTGATTGAAATATGTCGAATATAATAAAATATTGCATTTTTACAACGATTTATAATGTAGGCTTCACGTTTTCCACGGGAGCGGTCATGCAAACCTTTTTGATTCAGGTGGGATTTTCTCCTGAACAGGTTTACATTTTAAATTCGTTGATGCAGATTATGCAGGTAATCATGATGCTCGTTTTAACCTTTTTATCAGGTAAAATAAAACGAGTAAAAATGGTTGCTAGTTTATCTCATTTATCATTAAGTTTATTGACTGGTGTATTTTTACTGGGTGCAATAAACCCAGAATTGATAAAAAATGGTTATGTTATTGCTGTATTTATTGTTTCTGCCATATCGTATGTAGGTGTAGGTCTGTCTACTATTCTTTCGTATTGCTTGCCATATTATACGATTGATATGAAGGATTATGGTAAAATGACAGGAATCAGCACGGCAATCGCTGGAGGTGTATCCTTTTTGGCGTCACTCGTTTATTCTCTTCTTTTATTAAAATTCTCGTATATGAAAACGACTGCGACATTTTTCGTTATTGCGATAGTATGCTTTATTCTAACGAGTATCGTATGTGCATCTATGCGAGAAAAAACTATTGAGATGAATAAAGAAAATCAAGGGGATAATGATGTTATTGCAGTTTTTAAGAATAAGAATACATACTTATTATTGATCCCAAATTTTACACGCGGATTATCAGTAGGTATATTAAATGTAATTGCTGCAATCGCTATTTCTAAGAGTATATTAAATGAAACAACCTCATCATATTTGAATGTAATTTTACAAATTGCTGCCTTCGCCGGTAATATATTTTTTGCTTTTGCATATAAAAAATATTCCTCAAAAAATTTACTTTTACTTGCTACACTCGGCGTATGCATAAGCTTTCCATTCTCTCTTGAGCTTGGAGTTATTGGCTTCTTTTGTTGCTTTACGATTGCTTCGTTTTTCCGATTTGTTTTTGATACTGCGATCCCGGTTATTATTACAGAAATTATTCCTCAGGAACAAATCGCTCCTTATACGTCTATCCGTATGCTCATATTTACTGGAGCTCAAGCTGTTGCAACCTTGCTTATAACACCGCTTGAAGCATCAATTGGTTATACTGGCGTTTTGGTTTTCGCAACGGTGATGCTTTTTATTTGTGGAATAATGTATTATGCTGTTGCAAAGTGTGTAAAAAATCAATTAGCAAACCTAATTAATTAAAGGGGTAAAACAAATGAAGCAACAACCAAAGTTTATAATTCAAATGGACCCTTATACGGGAGAGCTTGCGAATATTCCAGAAGATAAACTTATGGAATGGCTCTTTTTCTGCATCGATAAGAAAAATGTAAAAGTGGATGCTATTTTTTGGGAGGGGCATTGCTTTTTTGAGCAGGAAAGTGCATACCACAATACCAGTATATATAAAAAATTTCAAGAAAAGGGCATAAACATCATGGCACGCATTATAGATGAGTGCCATAAACGTGGAATTAAAGCATATTGTCATCATCGGTTTTCAGAGGTGGAGTTAGATCTTAATCTTGGAAGAAATGAAATAAAGCAACAGCATAGAGATTGGGTCATTAAAACTTGGTGGCAAGAAGGTCTATGGAATTTAGCCTCGTCGGAGCTTCAGGATTTTAAGCTTAATTACATCACAAAAATAATGACCCAATACCAGTTTGACGGTATATGTATTGATTTTTTGAGACATCTGCCTTGTCTTCCTGTTGGTAGACAATGGGAGCACAGGGAATGTGCGACAGCATTTATGCATAAGCTAAAGGTCAATATGAATATGCTTGGGCGACAGGTTGATGTTGGTGCAAAGCTTCCCGAAAATGGAGAGGCATGTCATGCAGATGGCTTTGATGTTGAAACGTGGGCTAAAGACAATTCGATAGATTTTGTTATTGGTGGCTCAAGAACTGTAAACCCAGATATTGATTGGTATAAAAAAGTTACAGAAGGTACAGATACCTTAGTTTATACCTGTTGGGACTCTGCTCATGTGGCGGATGGACATCATAATCAACCAAGCGATTTCTTTCGAGGAATGTTATCTAATTGGTTTGAAAAGGGGACTGATGGAGTAGTTGCATTTAATTTTTTACCAGCACCTCAAGAAGAGCTTTATAAATTACTTCCTCCAGAGGAGATAATTAATTGTCTAGGGCCTGATTACGTAGATTTTTATAATATTTTTAATGATGAACGTTTACAAGAAAAAGCCTTAAGATTTGTTGCTGATCGGAGAGGTGGTTATCCATTTTTAACAGGCTGCGGAGGAAATAATGTTTTCGCTCCGCTTCCAGCACCCATACCAAATGATGAAGCACCGCTTGATGTAAAAATAGATGTGTGTGGAGATTTTCAGGGTAGAAAAGCAGAAATAAGATTTGTTATAACAAATGCAAAATCTTCTTGTGATAAATTTAAAATTTACTTAAACAATGCTTTAATAGAGAGCTTTTCAGAGGACTATAGTTACAAGGATGAGCAGATTTTTTGGCCAAATCCACAGCCTACAATATATACAGCTAAATGTTTAAACAAAAATCCAGCTCCTATTTTAGAAATTAAAGCACAGGTAGATAAAAAACTTATCAAAAATGGAACAAATACGCTATCAATAGCTGTTATCGATAGAATAAATTATATGCTGGATTCAGAAAGCATAAATGTTGAGCGGGCAGAAATCATTATTGGAGCTACCAGTGATTAGACGGCTCTAGTATATTGTTTTGCATTTAAAACAAAAAAAGCGGGAAAACCCGCTAATCAAAAATGGTGCCGAGAGAGGGGATCGAACCCTCATGGTGTTGCCACCGGCAGATTTTGAGTCTGCTGCGTCTGCCATTTCGCCACCTCGGCTTTAAAAATTGTGCATAGTATACTATGATTTTACTTTTAAATCAATAGAAATTTATACAATGATACAAAAAAAGCACAGGCGAAAAACCTGTGCATTAACACTAACAAAGAATGGTGCCTAGGATGGGACTTGAACCCATACGGTGTTTCCACCAAGGGATTTTAAGTCCCTTGCGTCTGCCGATTTCGCCACCTAGGCATATATACTGGCGGAGAGGGAGGGATTTGAACCCTCGGTACCCGGGGGGTACACAGCATTTCCAGTGCTGCTCCTTCGACCACTCGGACACCTCTCCAACTGAGAATAACTACAAACAAAATTTGTATGTAATGGGAATATATTACCACATTATTGGTTGTAATATCAATAACAAAAATTTGTTTTTATGTTTAATGGAAAGTGTTTTTTGTAAGAGCAATGGCATTGTTCCCATCCAGCATGTAAGCTAGTAAAACAAGTCATTGCTCTAAAAGTGTTAATTTTTAATTTCGTAGGCTAGCAGTAAAAATACAGCAGCAGTCCAAGTGTATGCACGATCGCGTAAGCCTTCGCCTGTTTGTGCGTCAAAATTCTCGGCAAAGCCACTCTTTGCACACATTTTACAAAATTGTATAGCAATCTTTTTTGCTAGCTCATTTTCACCACAAGCCTTCAAGCCTTCATAAATGATGTATGTGCTAGGAGCCCAAATAGGTCCACGCCAATAACCATCACTTACATAATATGGCGAAGCTGGGCTCTCTGTGGCAAAACCCCAATTTGTGAGAAATTTGTCTGACTTTAAATCATTTAGCAATCCATCTCGAATAATGGTAGGAAGCTTGTCGCCTAGCAATATTGGCACTCGAAGCAATAATGTCTCAGGGTATGACGTTTTTCCTGAATATGCTTGGCGAGACATTGGTTTGCCATCCTTGTCAAACAAGATATTGAGCATATCTTTGATTTGTTGCTCAGAAATTGCTTTCCATGCTTCAATTTCCATTTTTGGCTTATTAAGGCGTGTGGCAATGTCTGCTAACACATCTGCCTGAATGGATAGAAAAGTTGCCAAATCAGGTGTTTCTGTTGGTGGTAAATCTAGAAATACAGTTGAGTTATCCCAGCCAGAATCATTTCCATGATCATATTCGCACAAACCATTACCATTACGATCACGGCGAGTAAGCCACCAATTTGTCCATTTAGAAATGCGGTAATAGGCTTCTTCTAATTGCTCTACAGATGGATTAACTTTTTCTATGATTTTTCGTAATGTCCATCCGTGGATAGGTGGCTTTACATAGCCACGAAGTGTTGTTCCTTCGCTAATAAAGTCAGGTAGACTACCATCCTCACCCTGCAAATCAAATTGCCCCATTAGCTGGTCCCATGCCTTTTCAGGATGTCCATCAGCAATAGACATGGCATTGAAGCAGTGATCCCAACTCCAAACGCGGTTCATCCAATTTTTTGACATAAGCATTACATCTCTATCCAAGAGACCATACTTTGCTACAATGCAGCTCCATAACAAATATGCTGCTTGTTGGCGAGTTTCTTCAAACTCAGGAGCTACGCTTGGAATCCCATTTAGAAAATCATTAAATGCTTTGCTATTTTTTTCACGGGCGATATTAAAATTGTATGAAGGAACAGTGCCATCCCACTCCTCTGTATATTCCTTAATGGCAAATGAGAATGGAGTAGAGTCATTATCAGCAAAGATATCTGTGCTCATATTGTCTGAGCAACGACCATCCCATTCAGGGTCAGCAGGGATAAATTTACCTGCTTGTGCTGCTAAAAGGAAGCGGGCTCGATTTTTGTTGGCATTAGCTAAAATAAGAGTTCCATCTGGTTGTGCATTGCCAGGACGTGGAATTGGGAAAAGGAATTGTGACATTAATCCCTTGGACATAAAGTTTATTCTTAGTCCTAGATTTGCATTGTCAGATTGTGCTAACACCGTTGCTTCATCTAAAAATGTAAACTCAATGCTTCCTGCAGAGGTTCTTGCACAAAAGCAATCTGGCTCCATATCATAGTTTTCAAATTCTAGAATGGTTCCATCCTTAAGGATTGGAGTTAATAGAGCCACAAATGGAACATCAGCACGAGTGCGAACTGTTCTTAGAAATAGCCCAGCTGGGTGAATTCTATACCAATCGTTCTCTTGATGTGGAGCGATTGCAAGATATGAGCGGGCGATACTGAATGGTATAAGATTTGGATTTAGTTTCATAATGCAAAAATTCTATCATAAAAACAACATAACAATCAATAACCAACAATTTTCTACAAGCATTTGAGTGTTATTTGCATATAACATGCTAAATAAAAATTAATATAGGCTTGTTTATTCTTGACTTTTATAGGTAAATAAAAGGATAATTTATATTAGTTAGTTTTTAAGTAATGTTTTGACATTATTTTAGAGGTTAAAATAGAAAATGTTTTCATTGAATGGCCGTAAGGCTTTAGTTACAGGATCAAGTAGAGGAATTGGTCGTGCAATTGCATTTGCTCTAGCTCGAGCTGGTGCACATGTTGTTTTGCATGGGTCAAAGCCTTCTGCTGCATTGGATGCTACGTTTGCCGATGCACAGGCTCAGGGCTTGTCTGTTTCTAAGGTGTCATCTGCCATTGGTTCTGCGGAAGAATTAGCCGAAATGAGAAAGCAGCTTGAGCTTCAAGGTGATGCAAACATTGATATTCTTGTACTTAATGCTTCTTCACAATGCTATATGAAGGTGCATGAGTTTGATTCTTCAACCTTTGAGGAAATGTTTAAAACAAATCTTGCTTCTTGTTTTCAGCTTATTAATCAGTTCGTGCCATATATGAAGGAGCAAGGCTGGGGGCGTATCATAAGCATTGGTAGTGTTAATCAAGAGCGCCCTGCAGGTAGATTCAGCGTTTATGCTGCAACAAAGGCAGCTCAATTGAATTTAATGAAAACCTGTGCTGCTGATTTTGCACCATTTGGTGTTACGGTTAACACAATCACACCTGGTGTAATTTATACAGATAGAAATGCAAAAACACTAAGTGACGAAGCTTTTGCTCAGCAAATCTTATCAAAGATTCCAGCAGGACGATTTGGTGCTGCTGAGGATTGTGCTGGAGCTGCTGTATTTTTAGCTTCAGATGCAGCTTCTTATGTTGTTGGGGCAGATATTGCAGTTGCAGGTGGTTTTCAGTTATAATATTTTAAACTTTTGAAAAATAAGGAAAAAGGTATGTCAGAAGAAAAGAAAATGTCAATCGGTGTATTGAGCGGTTTAACGGATGATGGAAAAGGAATTGATAAAATTGCAAACTTTGGTTTGGATTGCTGTCAGTTAGTTTCTTGGAATATGAACCAATGCACGAAGGAAATTGCAGAGGCAAATAAAAAGAAGCTTGCAGAAAAGGGTGTTAGAGTAACAGCATTTTGGGCAGGTGTTCCTGGACCTCAGTCTTGGGATTTTCAGCGTGGTCCAATTACTCTTGGCATTGTTCCTCCAGCCTTCCGTTGGGCACGTATTGAGGCTTTAAAGAAATGGGCAGATTTTGCTGTAGAGCTAGGTGCTCCTGCAATTATTACACACTGTGGCTTTCTTCCAGAGAATATGACAGATGCAGAGGCAGTAAATGTTGCTGAGGCAATTCTTGAGGTAGCAAGCTACTGTAAGCGTAAAGGCTTAGAATTTTGGTTTGAGACAGGACAAGAGACACCTGTAACTCTATTGCGTTATATTGAGCAGGTTGGCACAGGAAATCTAGGTATCAATCTAGATCCTGCAAACCTTCTAATGTATGGTAAGGGCAATCCAATTGATGCTCTTGACGTATTTGGAAAGTATGTCCGCAATGTTCATGCAAAGGATGGAAAGGTTCCAACAAACGGTAAGTGGCTAGGTCCTGAGGTAAAGGTTGGCACAGGTATGGTGCGTTATCCTGAATTTATTGCAAAGCTAAAGGAAATCGGCTTTACTGGTGAGCTAATCATTGAGCGCGAGATTAGCGAGCAGGAAGGACAGAATGCAGATATTGCAGACACTGTTAAGTATCTAAAGGAATTAATTTAAAAAGTTTTATTTTAATAACATTGGTTTTCGTTACGCTCTTAACGAAGGCTTAAACACAAATAAATAGGAATAATAAAAATGGCAAACGAAAGTGTATCAACAAAGATGGATGGACCAAAGAAGGTCTATAAGGGTAAGAAGCTACGCATTGCAATTATCGGTTGCGGCGGTATCGCACAGTCACACCTAAATGCATATAAGAATATGCCAGAGGTTGAGATTGTTGCTGGTGTAGATATTGTAAAGGATCGCCTAGAGGTAATGCGCGATAAGTGGGGCGTACCTGAAGAGAATCTTTTTGGTGTTAACATGAAGACTGGCAAGGTAACTTCTGAGACAGCATGGCTTGAGATGATAAAGAAGGTTAAGCCAGATGCTGTTGATGTTTGCACACCTAACGGTTTGCACATGCAGCCAGTTGTAGATGCATGTAAGGCTGGCTGCCATGCTATGGTTGAGAAGCCAATGGCTATGACACCAGCTGAGTGCGAGAAGATGATTGCTGCAGCTGAGAAGGCAAAGGTAAAGCTATCTGTTGGCTTCCAGCAGCGTTATCGCGATGTTTCTTTCGCAATGAACCAGGCTCGTGACAATGGCGTATTTGGCGATATTTTCTTCGTTAAGGTAAAGGCACTACGTCGCCGTGGTATTCCAAACTGGGGTGTATTCGGTCAGAAGGAGCTTCAGGGTGGTGGTCCTCTAATCGATATTGGCGTACACATGCTAGAGGCTGCATATGAGTTTATGGGTTGCCCAAAACCAGTTGCTGCTTCTGCTAATGTATGGACATATATGGGCAACAAGCCATCTGAGACATTGTCTGTGTGGCCAGGTTGGGATTGGAAGACATATACAGTTGAGGACTTTGCTGCTGGTCAGATTCGTTTCGAGAATGGTGCTATCCTACAGATTGAGTCTTCATTTGCTGCTCACATCAAGGAAGATATCCATGATTGGGAGGCAGTTGGTACTAAGGGCGGTTGCAAGTGGAGCACAGCTGAAATCTATACAGACTACAATGGTCTAATGGTTAATACTCAGCCTAACTTCATTGGAAAGAATGATTGGGAAACAATCTTTGCTCGTAAGCTTCAGAACTGGGTTGACGGCTGCTTGAAGGGTACAGAGCTAGATGCTTCTGGCTATGATGGCTTGGCAGTACAGAAGATGCTTGATGGTATCTATCGTTCTGCAGCAGCTGGTAAGGAAGTTGCAATTAAGTAATTTCTTTTATAGAATGCTTAAATAACATAAAAGGCGATGTTGAGGTTTCAGCATCGCCTTTTTGCATAATGACATATATGTGGTAGCAGCAAGAGTAAATATTCTAATTAATGAATCTAGAATTAAGATTGACAATATAATTGAAATAAATGTAAAATCATAGGAAATTTTGTTACGTATATTTCGTTTATAATTAGGGAATTTTATGAAGAAAAAATTGTTTTTTGGAGCTTTGGTAATTGTAGCAATTATAGTAATAAGTGTTTTTACTGCAAAATCATCCAATCCCAGTGATACAGACCTTTATATTTTAAAGCCAGTGCAAAGAGGTCCTCTTGTGATTAATGTGCTAGAGGCTGGCTCTATTAAACCACAAGAGCAGATAATTCTTAAAAGTGCTGTTGAAGGGCGCCGCTCAATCATATATCTTATTCCAGAAGGAACATATGTTAAAAAAGGAGATTTGCTTGTAGAGCTAGATGTTTCAGAGTTGGAAACAAAGCGTGGAGATCAAGTAATTGTTGTGCAAAATGCTGAAGCAGAAAAGCTTATTAAGGCAGATGATTTGGTTGTTGCTCAAAATCAAGCCAAGGCAGATATTGAGCTAGCTGAGCTTAAGGTGCGATTTGCTAAAGAAGATTTGCAGAAATATAAAGAGGGTGAATATCCTAAAAATCTTTCAGAAGCAGAGGGCAATATTAAGCTTGCAGAGGAAGAGCTTGAGCGTGCTCGAGATAAAATGGAATGGTCCAAGAAGCTTTATGATGAAAAATATTTGTCTGAGACAGAGATGCGTAGTGATGAGCTTTCTTGGAAGCGTGCAGAGCTTAGCTTGAAGACAGCAAAGGGTAACCTTGATTTGTTGCAAAATTATACCTATAAGCGTCAGGTAGCTCAGCTAGAAAGTGACTTGTCACAGGCAGAAATGTCTTTAGAGAGAACAAAGCGTAAGGCTGGTGCAAGTGTGAACTCTGCTGAGGCTTCCTTGCGAGCTAGAGAGCTAGAGCATTCTCGCCAACTAGAAAGACTGAAGTATTATGAGAAACAAGTGACAAATGCAAAAATTTATGCACCTATGGATGGCTTGGTAATTTATGCTACTAGTGCAAATAATCGCTGGGGAAATCGCGAGCCTCTTTCTGAAGGCATGGAAATATGGGAGCGTAATGAATTGATCTATTTGTCAACAGCATCATCTTTCCAAGCAGAGGTGGATGTGCATGAAAGTAATCTAAAGAAAATAAAACAAGGTCTAAAGGCAAGAATTACAATTACAGCACTTTCTGGTCGTGATTTTTCTGGTGTTGTCTCTCAAGTTTCACCACTTCCAGATGCTCAAAAAATGTGGCAAAACCCAGATTTAAAGGTATATAAAACAGTTATTAAGCTAGATGATGATAGTGGAGAATTGCTAAAATCTGGCATGAATTGTATGGCTGAAATTATTGTTGAAGAATTTAAAGATACACTTTATGTTCCATTGCAATGCGTGGTGAAGGAAAGCGGAAAAGCAAAGGTTTACGTTTTAGATAAGAATGGCAAGGCAGTTGCAAAGGATGTAGAGATTGGCTTAGACAATAACCGTAATATCCAAATCCTCTCTGGATTAGAGGAGGGTGAGCTTGTTATAGAAAACCCACCTCTACAGAAATCAACTGTGGATGGTGCAGAAAAGAAGAATGCAGAGAAAAATAATCAGCCACCAGAAGCTACTAATAAAATGCAAGAGACACAATCTAAAGACAAGAAGCAAGAAGATTTGCCTCCTGCCTCTCCTGCACCAGATGCGATTCCTCAGGTTGCAGGCAAATAAAAAACAATGGTAGGCGGAGTGTGTGTGTCTATGGCGGAAAAAGATTCTTCTTGCGAGTATGCTGTAAGGTTTGAAAATCTATCTAGGCATTATGATTTGGGTGGGCAGGTTGTTCGTGCTCTCGATGGAGTTACTGCATCATTTAAAAAAGGAAGCTTTTGGGCAATTATGGGTGCTAGTGGTTCTGGTAAAAGTACAATGCTTAATATTTTAGGCTGTCTAGATAGACCTACCTCTGGTCATTATTTTCTTGATGGTGAGGATGTCTCTCAATTGGAGGATGATGCCCTAAGTGATATTCGCCTAAATTATTTAGGCTTTATTTTTCAAAGCTTTAATTTGATCCCACAATTGACTGTTGCTGAGAATATAGCACTACCACTTTATTATAAAGGCAAATCTGATCACGAATGCTTTAGCAAGGCGAAAGAAATGGCTGAAATTGTTGGCTTGTCAAATAGACTTGGACATAGACCATCTCAGCTTTCTGGAGGACAACAGCAACGTGTAGCTATTGCACGCGCATTATCGACAGATCCAGTTGTTTTATTAGCTGACGAGCCGACGGGTAACCTAGACTCTGCCACAAGTGTTGAGATTATGAAGCTCCTTGTGGATATGAATAATATGGGCAAGACAGTTATTATGGTTACACATGAGCCAGATATAGCAGATTTTGCACAGCATCGATTAATTATGAAGGATGGCAAAATAGATAGGATTAGTTAGTTATGATAAATATAAGCTATTCTTCTTTGAAGCGTGATATTCGCTTGGGAGTAAAAAATTTGCTTTTGCATAAGCTCCGCTCTATATTAACAATGCTTGGCTTGGTTTTTGGCGTAGGCAGTGTTATTGCGATGCTTGCTATTGGTGAGGGAGCTAGTGAGGAAGCTCTAGCAAGAATTCGTAGCTTAGGAAGTAAAAATATTATTATTACATCAAAGAAGCCTATCTCAGAAGGTGCTATGATGAATAACAATATTCGTCTTAGTGTATATGGACTTTTTTACAACGACTCAGTTTCTATTCAAGAAACAATCCCAACGGTGTCCAAGGTGGTGCCTGTAAAAGCAATGGAGAAGGATGCTCGGTTTAATAACCGTTCTGCTGTTTTGCGAGTTGTTGGAACATCTGCGGATTGGTTCTCATTGGTCAATCGTGAGCGTTTGGCAGGTCGCGTTTTAAATCCAAGTGATATAGCTTATTCCAAAAGTGTAGCTGTTTTGACAGAAAAGGGTGCTAGAACATTGTTGGCTAATGAGGGAGTAGTCGGTGAAATCCTACGTATTGGTGGTAACTCCTATGAGGTTATTGGCGTTATAAGGCATGAGGAGGCATCGGATTCTGGTATGCAAATGCCTGATAGAGATGCTGATGTTTACATTCCTATAACGACCTCACGCTTGCACTACGGAGATATTTATACTCAAAACAAGGCAGGCTCACGTTCTAGTGAATTGGTAGAGCTTCATCAAATAATTGTTGAGGTTTCTGAAGAGAAATACGTTGAGAGAACAGCAGAAACAATTCAGCGAATACTGGATATCTCTCATAAAAAGAAAAATGATTATGATGTAAGTGTTCCATTATCACTTTTGCGTCAAGCAGAGGCGACAAAGCGGACCTTCTCAATTGTGCTTGGTGCAATTGCCGGAATTAGCTTGTTGGTTGGTGGTATTGGTATTATGAATATTATGCTTGCGACAGTAACAGAGCGTACTAGAGAGATTGGTATTCGTCGTGCTATTGGAGCAAAGCGTCACCAGATTGTTATTCAATTTTTGATAGAAACACTTGTTTTGTCAATTATTGGAGGAATTATTGGTGTAGGCTTAGGCTTGCTAATACCATATGCTGTAACAACCTTTGCAGGA
The DNA here is from genome assembly GCA_017481725.1 of Kiritimatiellia bacterium. Lineage (GTDB taxonomy): Bacteria > Verrucomicrobiota > Kiritimatiellia > RFP12 > UBA3636 > RGIG990. The sequence goes on from JAFUOX010000019.1 coordinate 12,940, forward strand.
ATGCCAACTGTTGTTACAATGTGGAATTTAATTCTTTCTCTAGGAATAAGCACAGCGACCGGTATAATTTTTGGTTTATATCCAGCAATACGTGCAGCAAAGCTTGATCCAATTATTGCATTACGTCACGAATAGCACCCAGCATAAGCAAATGTATTGCTACGGGGTGGATAATTCATAAGCACTCCTCAACATTTAACTTGTTTCCAATAAGCATTGAAACCGAGACAAATCTTTGGTAAAATAACAATACAAAATTTAAGTTAATCAATTTTTGTATAACAAAATAATTATCAAGGAAAATAAAATGGAAACAACAAAAAAGAATGTTGGTTTTAATGGTAAGCAAATGTTTATTTGGCTTGCTGCTCTAGTAATTGGTATCGTTGTAGGATTATGTTTTGCTCCAGATGGTGCAGTTATAAAGTTTTGTGACTTTATAGCAGGTATCTACACTCGTTTATTTAAGTTTGTTGCAGTGCCAACAATTGCATTGGTTATCACAACAACACTAGCCTCTTTGGGTGGTCACAAGAGTGCCGGTAGAATTTTTGGCTTCACAATTATGTATACAATTTTGACAACACTTGTGGCTTCTGTTTTGGGTGCAGTTCTTTATAAGGTAATTGCTCCAAGCTCAATTCCTCAGGAAATGATCGCTAGCAGTGCAGAGAAGGTTGTTAAATATGAAGGCAATGTTTCTGGCGTGTACGAGCACATTCTTAACATTGTTCCAGATAATGTTATCAATCCATTCAGCAGTGGCAGTGTATTGAGCATTCTTATTATTGCTGCAGCAGTAGGTCTTTCACTTGCATTTATCAAGCGCACAGAAAATACAGAGGCATTACTAAAGGCAATCAATGGTATGCAGGAGGTTTTCTTTGCAATCATTCGTGCTTTGGTATGGGCATTACCACTTGGTATTGTTGCTTTTGCAGCTCAGCTTGCTGTTCAAATGTCTGGAGAGATGGCAATTGATTCAATTGGTAAGTATGTTGCAGTTGTGCTTGGTGGAAACATTATTCAGTTTGTTGTTATTCTACCATTATTCCTTTTGATTTCTGGAATTAACCCACTCAAGGTTTTCAAGAATATGCTTCCTGCTGTGATGATGGCTTTCTTCACAAAGAGCTCCACAGCAACTCTTCCTGTTACTGTTGCTTCTGCAGAGAACAATATGAAGGCAAAGCCTGAGGTTGCACGCTTTGTTCTCCCAATGTGCTGCACAATCAATATGAATGGCTGCGCTGCATTTATTCTTGTTACATCACTTTTTGTTATGCAAAATGGAGGCATCCCTCTAACACTAACAACAATTGCAATTTGGGTGTTGATTTCTGTAATTTCTGCAATTGGTAATGCTGGTGTGCCAATGGGTTGCTTCTTCCTAACACTATCATTGATGTCAAGTGTTGAGGGTGCTCCTCTTGGAGTTATGGGCGTTATCCTACCAATTTATGCAATCATTGATATGGTTGAAACAGGTGTAAACGTTTGGTCTGACTCCTGCGTTTGTGCTATGGTTGATAAGCGCTTGAAGAAATAACATTGTATTAAGTGCTAGGGATAGGTGAAGGGTAATATAATTTGTTGAATGAATATCCGCAAAAGCTAGGCGGATGAGAGGAGTTTAGTAGGCCATGATTAAAGATAAAATAGAAAATGCAGACCTTTATGTGAATGTACATCCTTTGTTTGCAAAAGCATTTGACTGGCTTAAGGAATTTGGTAAAACAGCACCAGATGGCAAGGTATTTATTGAGGGAGAGGATTTGGTCGCAATCCCACAACATTATACTTCACACCCTTATACAGATGATAAGTATGAAACACACAAGCGCTACATTGATATTCAAGTAGTTCTTGAGGGTGAGGAGCTTGTTTATTTGGGCAATCCTGAGCAAATGGCAGTAAATATCCCTTTTGATGTAGAAAAGGATATTGATTTTCGTACTGGGTTTGGTGAGGCTACAACTTTAAGTGCTGGTGAGTTTATGGTAATCTATCCTCATGAAGCACACGAGCCAGGAGTTTCTCCAGCATCTGGTGATAACCCAATTCATAAGATAATCTTTAAGGTTGCGGTTAGCCGCCTTAAGTAAATTTAATATGGAAGGCTGTTGTAATTGCCACCACAGCCATGAGCATACACATGGCACAAGTAAATCGCACAACGGCGCAGCAAATGAAGCTGCTGCGCATGATTGTGCGGTTTGTGTTCGTGATGTATGCTTTTCATATAATGGACCAGAGGTGCTTCATAATGTATCCTTTGTGATCCCTAAAAAATCACTTGTTGCTGTAATTGGTCCCAATGGTGGAGGAAAAACAACCTTGCTTCGCCTTCTTCTTGGCGATTTAAAGCCTCGCTATGGGAAAATCGAAATTTTAGGAAAGCAACCAAGTCAGCAACGCTCCCGTATTGGACTTGTTCCTCAACAAATCAATTTTGACGACCAATTTCCAATTTCCGTGCTTGAAGCAGTGATGACAGGGCGTGTTGGTACGCGTGTTTTCGGAGGATTTTCAAAGGCTGATAAGGATGCAGCAATTGCTGCAATTAAAAAGGTTGGTCTTGAGGGTTTTGAAAAGAAGCGTTTTTCTGAATTGTCTGGTGGTCAGCGCCAGCGTGTCATGATTGCTCGTGCTCTTTCAAATGATCCAGATTTACTGTTTCTTGATGAGCCTACTGCTAATGTTGATTCTGTTACAGAGCTTGAACTATTTAAACTGTTTCAGGAATTAGCAAAGGAGAAAACTCTTATTATGGTTTCCCATAATGTACATGTTGTTATCACTCATTCCTCTCATTTGCTATGCGTTAATCGTACAGCACATCTTCATGATTTAGCCGCAGGTATGGATGTTGATACTGAGCTTATCCCTTTGAACAATATAGGAGACATAAAGAGTTTTGTTCATGAGCATACACCATCACATGTTCACCATTTAATGGAAGCTTTGTATAAGCCACATAGTGGTGAAAATCATAATGACTAGGATTTCTTTTTAGGAGATGCTTTATGAAGCTAGCACAACTAAAGGATGACATGGCTCTTGGGCCCTATCTGCCAAAATTAAAGGAACGTAAGCAGCGGTTTACAGCATTAAAAAAGAAGCTTGCTCCACATGGAAAGCTCGCGAGCTTTGCTTGTGGCCATGAGTATTATGGTTTACACCATTTAAAGGAGGGTGGCTGGTGCTTCCGTGAGCTAGCTCCAAATGCAACAGCAATGTGGCTAGTGGGAGATTTCTCAAATTGGGAACGCTGGGACACCTATGAGGTAAAGCGAATCAATGAAGAGGGTGTATGGGAGCTATTTCTGCCTGAGGAGGCTATTAAGCACGGCCAGCATTACCAGCTTCATCTTGCATGGAATGGCGGTGAAGGGCAGCGCCTGCCAAGCTATGTGCGGCGTGTAGTACAAGACTCTGCCACAAATATTTTCTCGGCACAGGTGTGGGCTCCAGAGCAGCAGTATATTTGGAAAAATCCAAAATTTAAGATCGCTTTCAAAACACCACTTATTTATGAAAGCCACGTAGGTATGGCCCAAGAAGAGCCACGCGTTGGAACCTATAATGAATTTCGAGAGCACACCCTGCCACGAATCGCAAAGGCAGGCTACAACACAGTTCAGCTAATGGCTATTATGGAGCATCCATACTATGGCTCCTTTGGATATCAGGTTGCAAATTTCTTTGCATGCTCCTCACGCTTCGGCACACCTGAAGAATTAAAGCAGCTCATTGATGAGGCGCATGGGATGGGAATTGCCGTAATTATGGATATTATCCATTCGCATTCCGTTCGCAATGAAAATGA
>JAFUOX010000020.1 GCA_017481725.1 Kiritimatiellia bacterium
ACACACTAGCGCTTGGAAGTTGCCTTATTGCTTCGAAAGATAAAGCAATAACCAAGGCAACAACAAGCGGTAGTGTTATCACAGAACCCACCACGCAAGTCTCCGCGTCCTCTGCGTCCTCTGCGTCTCTGCGTCCCTTTTTCGCACTTTTAGCTATCATTGAAACATAAGCGTGCTACTGCACGCAAAGCGACTGGAAGTCGCTTCTCCATACTTTTCCAAGATCTCTCCGGGCCTCCGAGCATCTCTGTCCTCCGTGTTTCGCCGAAGGAACGCAGAGACACCTAACCTTAATAAAAAAGATGCTAAGCCCTAGAACCAAAGGCTTAGCATCTGATATTCCAGTTTAAATAAAGCTAGCTTGTTAGCGAAGAAGTATTAGCGTTCCTTCTCCCAACACAACGATTGTGCCTCCACCAGCCTCTGATGTGTCAACTAGGTTGTCAGCAAAATCAGATGGCTCATACACACCTGCTCCTAATGACCTACCGCCAATCTTTGCACGTGTTACAGATAGAGTTGAACCAAACAAATCGATTACAGAGGTCTCCTCTACTGTCAATATATTAAGCTTTAGCTCTTCCTGACAAATACGTACCTTACCTGCGGCACCAGCATACAAGGAAGTTTTTGATAAATCCTCACCGTCATTATATTTTACAGATGGGATTGGTGTATATGCTGGATTATCTACCAAATCGTTGTTGTAAACAAAGATTGTGCCAGCACCCTCTTCTTCATCACCCTCTTGGATATAGATTGTTCCAGCTGATGCAGAATATAGTTCATCAATAGCCTTAGTATTGCTATTTGTGAAGTTTCCTCCGTATGCCAAAATGCTATTGACGGCACTCCAATGCTCTGAAAGTGTTGCATCCTTATCTGTCAAACGGATAGCAACGCGTCCACCAGGGGAAGCTGCTTTAACATTACGATGTGAGCGAACGCCTGCAGGTGTTTTAATATCTGAATTATTATTATTGGTTGGACCGCTTGGAGTTGTATTAACACTGAAGCCATGAGCAGCAATACTACCTGCACCTGTCAAATTACCAGCAGTAATATTTATCGCTCCACCAGTTCCTCTAACATTATTTGATACACCACCAATTGCTGTTGCTTTACCATCCAAGGCAAGAGTTCCTTCAACAGTAACCTTAATCAATCCTCCGCCAAGATTCTGATCATTGCAATCATTTGCACCGCCGTAGGAACCTGGCATATTAGGATTTAGAATTGAACCATACACACCATTTGTGCTCATAGCTAGCTGACCACCATAAGCATAAGCATCTCCATAATATTCACGGGACCAGTCATAACCAACATGTGTATGTCCTGTTACATCAGCATACATAAAGCCAGTTTTCTCAACTGTCATATCACCAGCTACCATTACATCACAACCATAAACAACATTTGTTATCTGGCGCAAACGGACGCAACCAACAGCTCCTTCATCTTTAACAATTAGATTACCAGGAAAAACAAATTGTTCATTTGCTTGGAAAACCCATTTGCTTTGAATTATGGCAGTATCAGTTGCTTCATCTGCATCTGCAGCAACAATTGTTCCGCCATTATAAAGAAGACCAGCCTTATGTGAGCTGCCTGAGATAGAAGCAAAACCTTTTGGAAGAGTTAATGTGGTTCCTTCTTGAACTGCCAATATGCCTTCATTTGCAAAAACAATTCCATCAACGATCCAATTTTCTCCCTCAGGGATAAGTGTTACCTCATTATGACTTGGGTAATGGTTTATATAAGAATTACTTCTAACAACATTATCTATATACAAAATACCATATGCTTCAGCTGTTGTCTTTACAAGGATTGTTCCTGCTCCGCCTCTGGTATTATACACATTTCCTTGAGCATTAAGCTTAGAGCGATCCTTTGCTAGCTTATTGTCTCCTGTTACAACAAGAGAGATTCTTCCGCCTGAGGAGCGTAGTTCCGTAAAATGCAAGATTAAATGCACGATTTTTATTTCACTTTTAGCAATCTTCTGTAGATGCAGGGGGAATGTAAATTCCATATACTTCTTTAAGCATTTGTCTAGCAGATTTTCCTCCGAATTTTCGTCTAGGATAATCG
>JAFUOX010000021.1 GCA_017481725.1 Kiritimatiellia bacterium
ACACACTAGCGCTTGGAAGTTGCCTTATTGCTTCGAAAGATAAAGCAATAACCAAGGCAACAACAAGCGGTAGTGTTATCACAGAACCCACCACGCAAGTCTCCGCGTCCTCTGCGTCCTCTGCGTCTCTGCGTCCCTTTTCGCACTTTTAGCCACCACGTGCTGCTTCATCCCAAAACACAACTATCAAACTCGCCAACTCGCATACTCGCCAACTTGCAAACTAATTTAATTCTTGTATAGTTTGATAGTTAGACAGTTAATAGTTGATAGTTTTACAGTTTTACAGTTTGATAGTTTGCGAGTTAAAAAGTTTATATGAGGGTTGCAAATACTCCGGGTCGTAGGACAGACTAAATGCAACTAGTCAATCTTTTCATCTATGGAGTGTTTTTTGTGTATTCGTGTTTGATAAAAGCATAGATTTATGGTAAAATTTTATACTAATTTTATGGAGTTATAAAATGAGTAATAAAAAATTTCTTTCAGGTAATGAAGCAATAGCTTATGGTGCATATCGTGCAGGCTGTCATGTTGCAGCAGCATATCCAGGCACACCAAGTACAGAGATTCTAGAAAATATTGCAAAATTTAAGGGCGAAATAAACTGCGAGTGGTCAGTTAATGAGAAGGTGGCAATGGAGGTAGGCGTTGGCGCATCTATTGCAGGGGCTCGCACACTAGTTGCAATGAAGCACGTGGGCTTAAATGTGGCAATGGATCCATTGATGACCTACACATACGTTGGTACAAATGGAGGTATGGTAGTAATTTCTGCAGATGATCCAGGCATGCACTCTTCCCAAAATGAGCAGGATAACCGCCGTTTGGTAAAGTTTGCTCGTGCTGCTCAGTTTGAACCATCTGATAGCCAAGAGGCTTATGACATGACCCGCGAGGCATTTGAGTTGTCAGAGCGCACAGGAAGCATCGTATTTATCCGTATGACCACACGCACCTCACACTCTTCATCACTTGTTGATTTAGGCGATGACTTTGCTTACGGTGCTCGTGAGGTAAAGCCTTATGAAAAGAATATTCGCAAGAATGTTGCAGTTCCGGCTAACGCAAGAGTTATGCGCTTCAATATTGAGGATCGCTTGAATGTAATGCGTGCAGAGGCAGAGGAATCACCGTTTAATCGCATCGAAGAGGGCGATAAGCGTATTGGTATTATCACATGTGCTGTCTCCTACCAATATGTCAAAGAGGTTTTCCCTGAATACTCAATTCTAAAGCTTGGCTTTACAAATCCTTTGCCAACTGAGCTAGTTCGCAAGTTCGCTTCAATGGTAGAAAAGGTTTATGTTGTTGAAGAGCTTGATCCAGTGCTTCGTGAGGCTGTAATAGATGCTGGCGTAAAGGTTGAGAGCTATAAGACAGAGCTAGCTATGATGGAGCAGAATGTTGACCGCCTTCGTGCTTTACGTGCTGAGCTTTTAGGTGAAGAGCTTGCTCCTATCGTAAAGCCAGAGCTTCCAGTTCTTCCAGTACGCCCTCCTGTGCTATGTGCAGGCTGCTCTCATAGAACAGTTTTTTATTCACTTGCAAAGCTTAAAGCAACAGTTTCTGGCGATATTGGTTGCTACACACTTGGCTGCGTAGCTCCGTTGAATGCAATGGATTCAACCATCTGCATGGGCGCAAGTATTGGTGCCGCATTTGGTATGCAGAAGGCAGGTCTAAAGAATCGTGTTGCAGCAGTTATTGGTGACTCTACCTTCTTCCACTCTGGTATCACTGGTCTTATCGATGTGGTTTACAACAAGGGTGCAGTCACAGTTGTTGTTCTTGATAACCGCATTACTGGTATGACAGGTCATCAGCAGAATCCTGGCTCTGGCAAGACAATTCTTGGAGAAGACACAATTCAGGTTAGCATTGCCGATATTGCAAGAGCAGTAGGTGTTAAGCGTGTTCGTGAGGTTGATGCTTATAACCAAAAGGAGGTTGAGACCGCACTTGCAGAGGAGCTTGATGCACCAGAGCCATCAGTAATCGTGGTTTACGGTAGCTGTGTAATTGCTGCAAAGCGTAATGTAAATGCAACACCATATAAAATCGATGCAGATAAGTGTATGGCTTGTGGCTCCTGCTTTAAGCTTGGCTGCCCTGCGATTATTCGTGGCGAAGCAAAGGGCAAGCTCTTTAAGGCACAGATAGATCCAGTAGTTTGCATTGGCTGCGATGTTTGTGCACAGCTATGCAAATTTGGTGCAATTTCTACAACAGCAAAATAATTTTGAGGCAAACCAATGAGTAAAATAGTAAATGTAACACTTGTAGGTGTAGGTGGTCAGGGAATCCTTTTGACCAGTGAAATTCTTGCTCGTACAGCAGCACTTGCTGGACTTGATGTTAAGAAGAGTGAAATTCACGGTATGTCTCAGCGCGGTGGCAGTGTAAGCAGTCAGGTTCGCTTTGGTGATTGTGTATATAGCCCAATCATTCCTGATGGAGAGACAGATATTCTTGTGTCCTTCGAGCAGCTTGAGGCAATCCGTTGCTCTGGAATGCTAAAGCCAGAGGGTAAGGCAGTTATTGATACACGCAAAATTGTTCCTGTGACAGTTTCTGCTGGTCAGCAGCCTCCTGTTGAGAATCAGGATGAGCTACTTGCATCAATTTATGCTGACCGTGCCACAATGGTTGATTCTGTTGAGCAAGCCATGAAGGTGGGAAATGTTCGCACGGCAAATCTAGTAATAGCTGGTGCATTGTCTAAGCTATTAGATTTTCCTGCTGAGCTTTGGCACGAGGCAATTCGCACACGACTTCCTGCAAAATTGGTTGATATAAATATTCAGGCATTTGAGGCAGGTCGCGCTCTATAAAACAAGTTGGAGAGAAAAATGAATTTGTTGTGTTTAGATCTTGAAGGCGTATTGGTTCCTGAAATTTGGATTGCATTTGCTGAGGTTACAGGTATTCCTGAATTTAAGCGTACCACACGCGACGAGCCAGACTACGACAAGCTAATGCAGTACCGAATTGATTTGCTAGATAAGCATGGCTTGAAGCTTGATTCTATTCAGAAGGTGATTGGTGAGATTGACCCACTGCCTGGTGCTGTTGATTTTATTGCTGAGGTTCGCAAGGTTGGTGAGGTTGTAATTTTATCAGACACCTTTACTCAGTTTGCTGGTCCATTGATGGCAAAGCTAAATCATCCAGCTCTTTTCTGTAACACATTGACAATAGATGAAACTGGTCGCGTGGCAGGGTACACCCTTCGCCAGAAGGATGGCAAGCGTAAGGCGATTGAGGCATTCCGTCAGATGAATGTTCGCACAATGGCAGCTGGCGATTCCTTCAACGATCTTGGAATGATAACAACAGCAGATACTGGTGCATTATTCCGCACAACACCACAGATTCGTGAGCAATTCCCTCAGGTTCCAGCATATACAGAATATTCTGAGCTACTAGCTCACTATAAGCGGTTTTGTGCAGGCGAATAATAAAAAATAGTTATCCATGAATCAATCAGCCTCATTCATTGCTGCTACAGCATCCCCAAGAAGACATAAAATTTTGGCAACCTTGGGAATAGATTTTACAGTTGCTGTGGCAGAGTGTGATGAGGTTCATTATTTAGATGACCCTGCTCGCACGGTTTTGGAAAATGCCGCATTAAAGCATGCGGCAGTTGCAAATCAGGAGCAATATTGCAGCTCTTGGATATTGGCAGCAGATACAATCGTGTGGTTCAATAATAAGTGCTTAGGAAAGCCTGCAACCTTGGCAGAAGCCAAGCAAATGCTGATGAGCTATGCAGGGAAAACACAAACTGTTTATACTGGCGTGGCAGTGTCAGCACCTAATCAGGAGCCACGATGCTTTGTTGTGACATCAACTCTGCTATTTAAAAAGTATTCAGAGGCAGTGGTTGATGAGTATATGAAGCTTATTGATTGTCTTGGCAGAGCAGGTGCTTATGATATTGATGAATATGGTAAGCACATGCTAATAGAAAGCTATGAGGGCTCTTACACAAATATTATGGGATTGCCACAGGAGCGGCTTGCTGAGGTTTTGAAGGAAATGGATTTCTTTAAATAGAGGAGTACAATTATGAAAAAGGTAATTACATTTATTGCACAGGGTTTTGGCTTGGGTTATTCTCCAGTTGCTCCAGGAACTGTAGGCTCACTACTTGGTTGCTTACTTGTTTGGGGTTTAACAGTATTGAATTTTAATGTCTATGTTAATATTGCTATTTGTGTTGCACTAACGCTTATCTGTATTCCGATTTGCGATGTTGCAGAGAAATATATTGGTAAGACAGATCCAGGTGGTGTTGTGGCAGATGAGTATTTGCTTTTCCCAATTTGTATGCTTGGTCTTTATGATAAATGGTTAGAGCATTGGTGGTTAATGCCAATGTGCTTTGTTGTTGCCCGTGTGATGGATATAGTAAAGCCATATCCAGCATATCAGCTCCAAAAGCTCCACGGTGGTCTAGGTATCACAATTGATGACTTTGTTGCATCTCTTTATGCACTCGGAGCTAATTGGCTATTGTATTCACTATTTGTGTAGTATTCTTTTCTTTCAAAAAAACGAAGTTCTTATGGAAATTACTTTAACAATTGACTCTATTGCTTATAGAGGCCCGGGTGTTGGCCGTGCAAATGGATGCGTTTATTTTGTGCCAGGAACCTGTCAAGGTGAGGTTGTGCGAGCCCGAGTTACCACACAGAAGAAGAATTATGGCGAGGCTAGGGTAGTTGCAATAGAAAAGGCATCGCCAGAACGTCTACAGCATGCAGAATGCACATTTGGTCGCTATCCTGTGCCAGGCTGTGTTTATGGACACATGACCTATGAGGCAGAGTTAAAGTATAAGCAAGAACAGCTATTGAGCTTTTTAAAGCGCCAGGCAAAGCAAGAAAATGCGGAGAATTTGCTTTTAGAACCATTTGCTTCTCCTCAACATCTAAATTACCGAAATAAAATCACGCTTCATTACGATCGTGGCTTTAAGGGTCGCCCAGTACTTGGATATTTTGGGGATGATAATGAGACAGTTGTTGAAGTACCACAATGTCCATTAGCTGCTCCAGAGATAAATGCTGAGCTTGCTGAGCTACGAGAGGACCCACGCTTTACTCGTTATTTAGGGGTAGGTGGCTCTGCAATTATTCGTTATACCAAAAAGGATGGTGTTTTGGTGTTGCCTTTATCTGTAAACCACCGATTCATTGAGGAAGATTATCCTATGCTCCATGAGCATATCAATGCGGGAGAGATACTTGTTCCACCAAGAGGCTTTTATCAGGTAAACCCATATGTTAGCCCAAAGCTTGTTGAATATGTAATTGGATTGGTAGAGCAAATTAAGCCAGATAGATTGCTTGATATGTATTGTGGGGTTGGTGTATTTGGCCTCAGTGCAGCACATATTGGTGTGCCAGCAATTATTGGTTACGATTCTGGAAGGGATGTCATTGGCGTTGCCCAACAGAATGCAGCAATGCTAGGGCTGAATGATACAAAGTTTATTTGTGGACTATCTGCTCAGATTGCTGATAGTGCACTTCGCAATGCTAAGAAGCGAGGGGGAAAGGCAACAGTTATTGTTGATCCACCAAGAAGTGGCTTAGAGCCTGAGGTAACGGCAGCACTTTGGGAGCATCCTGTAGAAAACCTAATTTATGTTTCTTGCGCTCCAGATACACTTGCACGTGACCTAGTAAAGCTAACCTCCGATGGTACATATTCAATAAGAAGTGTTAAATTGTTTGATATGTTCCCACGGACAGCCCATTTTGAGTCAGTAACCTGGTTACAGAAGAATTAATCTTACTTTATTTTTGTTGAGTATTGCCATATGATAACACCTTGCTTAATGAAAAATTAAAAGCATTTTCTTGGTTCTGGAGAATATAGGTGTGATGGCTTGTGTAATGCACGAGATTACAAAAGTTGGGGCTTCGATGTATCAATGGTTTATTGAATTATTGAGAATCGCAATGTGTCAAATATAAAAGACACCGAACCGGCCATTAATTTTCAATTTTTTTTGGATTTTGTTGAGAAATAATTTTGCCTTTTCTTATCCTTTCTTGTTCTTTGTAAATTCTTTTTTTCAATAATTTTATTTGTTCC
>JAFUOX010000004.1 GCA_017481725.1 Kiritimatiellia bacterium
AAATATTTGTCCAGTAAAGAGAAATCCCTACCTCGCACTCATTTATAATTTCACAAAGATGAGATACGTTAACCCCTCCATTGGAAGAGAAATTATATATTGAAGCACAAGTATGATTTGTAGTGCTACAGGTATTGTTGTGGGCTAAGTTTTCTATATTATTATTTAAAACAGAAATATCAAAATCAACAGCACCTGCTTTAATAAATTCTACTGTGCGTCTATCATAGTGAGCAATTATATCTCCACTATTTTTTATTTCCAACTGGAATGATACATTTGCTTCACTAATTCTATTTAATAGCACATCGTGCCATGTAAAAATAGTGCTTTTTCTATCTACCAAATACCAGAGCATTGGTGATTCAACCTCGCACCAATTATTTGTCGGAGAAATACCTAGAACAACATCAAGTACATTCACCATCAAATTTTGTTCAAATTGAACTGAGCCTTGCGAATAAATGCGAGCTCTATTATAAGCATTTGTTCCGAGTTCCATGATCGGAGTATCTTGTTCATAAATAAACACATCATCCGAAGCACCATATTTTAGCCACGGCTCATAAGCAACTCCATTTGTTGGAATTGAAAAACTTCGGTGTTCATTTGTTGAAACACCAGTCAAAATAAATCCTGTTGATATTTCCTCTTCAGAAAATCCAAAACACCCTAAATCAAGAGAAGCATTACTATCTATTGATTCACTTTGTATTACATGGGATATATTCTCTCCAACACTATTTATAATTAAATTATCACTAGGTCGCTCTATTTCATCTATGGAATTGCTATCCATGCTCATGTTTGGCTTTACACCACCCCAAGCAACAATTCCAACAACACATATTGCTGCACATATCTGATATAACCTATTTCCTTTTTGGATACGCTTTACCAGCTCAGAGCATAGTGCAATCTTCAACAGAAATGCGACTAGAGGAATTAGCCAAATAATTAACAGTAATAGACCCAACATATCAAATAGCCTTTATTTGAGTAAAATCAACAATGTTTCAGCTTGTAGCTTGACACCGAAACATGTTTCCTCGACACCGCTGCCTCGATGCACAACCTTTACAATATTCCAATTGCTATTGAAAAGAGAAGTGTCAGATGTTAGCTCTGGTGAGAGTACAATGGTTTTATCTGCAATTACTTCAAACCTTGTTGGTTCTCCATTATCGTTTAAATAAAGGATGTAGCTTCCTTTTTTAAAAGCACCACTTGTTTCATAAGAAAACAAAATCTCATTGAGACGATCTATTTGATATAGCTGCCTAAAGCCAAACGTCCAAGCAAAGCCTGATTCTGGAAGAGCATTTATTGTGCGAGCATTTGCAACAATACCTGTTACTACTAAAACAAACAAAAGCAATAATATTTTTCTCATTTGGAACCTCAAAAATAATCTCTTTTTAAAATATATCACACTTAAGAAATAAAACTCAATGTGTTTTGTTCTTTTTGAGGTAGTTTTGTGTTTTATTTCCACCCATCGGCACGAGGCTCGCCCAGTAAGCTCCTTTAAAAACAGTACTCATTATCATTATAAAAACTTACAAATTTTTGTAAGTCATTGATTTTACGAGGGTTAATTTTTCGGACTTAACATATTAAATTATTATAATAGACCGTAGAGTTATAGAGCAATTTAGTTCAAAAGGGAGAGATTACTATCTCTCTGCGTTCCACTAAAAATTCACCAAATTTTTCACGTGAAACATTTATAAGTCTTTGGTTTATTGTGATATAAAGAAAAAACCCATAATCTTTCACTGGGAAAGAAAATGGGTTTTAAAATCAAAATGGTGGGCCTCCAGGGATTTGAACCCCGGACCAAGGGATTATGAGTCCCCTGCTCTGACCACTGAGCTAGAGGCCCGTAAAAAAAATGGCGGAGGGGGAGGGATTCGAACCCCCGGAAGCTTGCACCTCAACGGTTTTCAAGACCGCCTCTTTAAACCACTCAGACACCCCTCCGCAAAATTGCGAAAACTTGTCTCCTTAAAAAGAAAACTCCAGTATGATACTACAAACCCATCCCTGAAATCAAGCACTTTTTTTAGAAAAATTGCACAACTAAAAAAAAATCTAGGATAATAGGCTTTTTTTATTTATTTAAACACCACCACATATTGATAAGTATTCATAAATAGAGCGGTGCTAGAAACTGCTGCTTCTAAGCACCGCTCTACAAAAATTCTTCATTCGTTAGCCATTAAGCATTTGCGTGCGTGATGACTAATGACACCAACGTTAAATAGCAATTTCTTTTGGCGTTTGCATACCATGGCGCTGCATATAATCTGCAATGCCATCAATTACGCGAATTGGTGTTGTTGGGTCAATGAAGTTTGCAGTACCCACAGCAACAGCTGTAGCACCAGCAGCCATCAATTCAATAGCATCCTTTGGCTCCATAATTCCACCCATACCTATTACAGGAACATCAACTGCGTGTGTTACTTCCCAAACAAGCTTCACTGCTATATGGTGAATTGCAGCACCAGAAAGACCCCCTGTCTTATTAGCAATAACATGCTTGCGAGCCTCAATATCAATAGCCATTGCAGGCACTGTATTGCATACGCTCAAAGCATCAGCACCAGCTTCAACCGCCTTCTTTGCATATATGGTGATGTCAGGCACATTTGGAGCAAGCTTTGTAATCAGTGTCAATGAGGTTTGCTCACGGACAGCTTTTACCACCTCTGCCATCAAATCTGGATTTGCACTAAAGGAAGATCCACCCTTCTTAACATTTGGGCATGAAACATTAAGCTCTAAAGCATCAATTCCCTCAACCTTGTCAAGCAAAGCTGCTGTCTCTGCATAGCCTTCTACGCTTGTGCCCCACATATTAACGATTACAGGCACATTCTTTGTACGCAGAAATGGCATATCATCTTTTACAAACCCTTCAACACCAGGACCTTGCAAGCCAATTGCATTAATCATTCCTCCTGGGACCTCACAAAAACGAGGAAGAGGATTGCCTGGACATGGATCCTTCTTGATTCCCTTTACTGTAATTGCACCTAGCTTTTCTATATCTATTAGCTCAGAATATTCCAACCCATAACCAAATGTGCCAGAGGCAACGGTTACTGGGTTCTTCATCTCAAGCTTGCCAATTTTTACAGATAAATCCATATTTATGCCTCCCAAACAATTGTGCCACTCTTAAAGATTGGGCCATCCTTGCAAACACGCAAGGTCTTCTCCACTACATTACCTGCCTCATCAGTTAGGCGAACCTTCTGAATGCAGCCTAGGCAAGCACCTACGCCACATGCCATACGGTGATCAAGAGAAAGCCAAGCAACTCTATTAAAGCGGGCAGCACGCTCATCTATTGCTTTAAGCATAGGCTCTGGACCACATGCGTACATCTCTGCCTTTGTGTCAGGATGTGCCTCTAGCCAAGCGTCTAATGCAGCTGTCACAAAGCCCTTTGTGCCAACGCTTCCATCATTTGTACAGAGCTGAACATCCCAGCCAATTTTCTCAAATTCTTCCGTAATTAGAATATCATCAGCTGTGCGACCTCCAACAAAAAGCACACCCTTCTGAGGAAGCTGTTTTGCAAGGAATAATAGAGGTGCAACACCAAAGCCTCCACCTATAAGAAGTGGTGTTGTGGCAGAGTCACATAGAGGGAATCCACAATCTCCTAAAGGACCAAGTATATTTACCTTCTTACCTACCTGCAAATCTCCCATAGCAAAGGTTCCTCGCCCAACCTGCTTATAAAGAATAGTTAGCACACCATCCTCTGCTCCGCAGATACTAAATGGTCGACGTAATGCTGTTGCCTCAAGATTTGGGATGCGCACTTGAACATATTGTCCTGGCTTTGAGGCAGCGGCAATTTCTGGAGTTTTAAATTTAATTAAGCGATAGCCACCCTTTAGTGGTTCATGAAAAATAATTTCTGCATCATCTAGTTGCATAAATATACCTCCTAATGGAAATAATAAAAGGGAATATTTTTAAATTCTCTATAAAGGAAAAACCGAACAAGGCAAAAATAGCCCTGTCCGGTTTACCATAATTTAAACCCATTTGGCTAAAAGCCAACCGTTTAAATTTATTATTCAGCAGCCTTTGCTGCTTCCAGCTCGCGCTTTACTCGTGCTGGGCGAGTTAGCTTATTGCGAATCTCTAGTGGGCTCATCTTGTCTGCTACCTCTTGTGGAACACCAAGAGCAACTAGACGTTTTTTCTGAGCCTTCTGGCGACGTGCACGCTCTGCAGGTGTCTTTTTAGGACGGCGAACATGCTTTAGACCTTTAACTGCGTCATGATTCTGTAATGACATGGTGGACTCCGAATTACGTAATTATTTTATTGAAGTTAAAACCTTTTTGCGAGTGCTTACGGCACCCGCCTTCTGCACTTCAAAAAATGAAACAATATTTACTCATTTTTGGGCAAAAAAGTCAAGTGCTAAATTGAACATTATGCGTTTTTTTACCCAAATTCAGGAAAATTTTGCCAATTTTATCTTTACCGAATAATAATTGTTGTTGGACGAAGCACCTCATCTGAAAGCACCTGAACAATTCCACCCCTACAAAATGCTCATCATCAACAAATTCTGCACTTGAGCTGGAGGAGCCATAGGTGCCTCGTGGAATTGATTCTCCATTGATAAACAACTTATTTACCTTCGCAACCTTCTCTGACGAAGCAACATTAACCTTTGGTCCTATTGTTGCATGGTCATTCAAATATAAGGATTGCTGAAGAAACGTATTAAGGTTCCTAAGTGTAAGCTTTGTTGTACCTCCCTCTAAGCGGACAGGCACATCCAATAGACAATCTGTTGTAGCAGAGCCGATTGTTACTCGGGTTCCATTTATAGCTAGCCTCAACCTAAAGCCTTTATTTTTCTTACCGTCCTCGCACTACAACCATTTGATTCTGCTACAAAATAAAAACGGCGTGAACCGTAGCCCACGCCGTTTTTATTTTTATAGCTCAGCAACAACTAGGTCACCGACCTCTGTTGTTGTGTAGCCCATTTCATTAGCCAGCTGGCTCTTCATCTTTGGTGTCACGCGAGCAATCGCTGCCTCAATAGCATCGCCTGCTTCCTTCTCACCAAGAGTTTGTAGCATGATTGCACCAGCACCAATTGCTGCAAGAGGATTAATTGCGTTCTTGCCAGTCCATAGAGGTGCTGTTCCACCGATTGGCTCAAACATGCTCAATCCCTCTGGATTTAGGTTACCACCTGCTGCAACACCAAGACCGCCCTGTGTGCAAGCTGCAAGGTCAGTAATGATATCACCAAACATATTCTCTGTTACGATAACATCGAAGATTTCTGGGCACTGAACCATGTAGAGAGTTGTTGCATCAACATGGCAATAGTTGCACTCAACCATTGGATATTCCTCTGCGATTTCATGGAAAGCACGCTCCCACAAGCCAAATACGTGAGTTAGCACATTTGTCTTACCACAGAGTGTTAGACGAGCTGTCTTTCCTGCAGCCTTTGCCTCTGCACTCAAGCCACGCCATGGGTTCTCAGCTGTATGACGCTTCTTTGCAAATTCAAAAGCAAAGCGTAGGCAACGCTCAACCTGATGGCGGCTATATGACATTTCTTGAACAGCAAACTCGTGAGGTGTGCCCTTCATTACAACACCACCACAGCCTGTATACATACCACCTGTGTTCTCACGAACTACAACGTAGTCAATCTCCTCTGGTCCCTTATTCTTAATAGGAGTTTCAACTCCTGGATAAAGCTTAATTGGGCGGAGATTGATGTATTGATCAAGCTCAAAGCGTAGCTTCAAAAGGATATTCTTCTCTAGGATGCCTGGCTTTACCTTTGTGTGACCAATAGCACCAAGATATAGAGCATCATGCTTCTTTAGCTCTGCAATATCAGAATCATCAAGAAGTTTTCCTGTGCTCATATATAGCTCACCACCAAAATCATACTTTGTGAAGGATAGCTCAAAGCCATATTTCTTTGCAGCTGCCTGAAGGACCTTCATACCTTCACCAATCACCTCTGGACCTGTGCCATCACCTGGAATTACACCAATATTATAAACCTTGCTCATTTTATTCCTTATTTAGAATTTCTTATTTTAATAAATCAATAATTTGATTAGAAGCAAAAATCAAAACCGATAGTGAAATCAATATTATTTGAAGTCATACCATCTTCATCAGAATAAATATCACCACTTGCTGCAGCAGCATTGATAGACATATCTATGGCGGTATTTTCTGTCAGGAAAAACTTCATACCAAGATTTAATTCACCAACAATAGCAAATTCGCTATTGCTCTCACCCAAATCATACGAAGAGTATGCCAACTGGATGCCTGCACCAATATATGGAATGTATGGAGTATCCAAATCAAAATAATACTCATACTTTGGACCTGCAGCAATAGTTGTTACATAATCATCAGCTGTTAATTCTAATGTTCCACCCCAAAGCTCATTAGTCTTTGTGAATTTACCTAATTCAAATTCGAGGTTTGCATATGGCCCAGCAACTGTGGCAGAGTCAAACATAAAATCTGCACCTACAGCCCATGTACCCTCATCTGTGCGTCCAGCCATTGCAGCAGTGCTAGTAATTGCTACCAAAGCAAATATAATTGATGTAAAAAACTTTTTCATTTTATAATCCCTTTTAGCAAACAACACCGATTGAATTGCTTACTGCAAGTCAATCGGCATTATTATAATTGTGTGGTAGGATGGGCAACAAAATCTGCGGCACCATCCATAATTAAATTAGGAATTGCTTATGCTTGAGCAGCATCCTTCTCTGCAATTTCCTTCATTGCTTCTTTGCGGCTTAGCTTAATTCTGCCACGATCATCGATAGCAACGCACTTTACCCACATCTTATCACCAACCTTGCAAACATCCTCAACAGCACGTACGCGCTGATCGCTGAGCTCGCTGATGTGGCAGAGTCCATCAATACCAGGAAGGATTTCAACGAATGCACCGAATTCCTTAACACCGGTTACTGTACCCTCATAAAGCATACCCTCTTCTGGCTCTGCAGCAATCTTATTAACCTCACGGCGAGCACAATCCATTGACTCCTTAGATGAAGCAAAGATGCTTACAACACCGTCATCGCTAATATCAATTTGTGCACCAGATAGAGCTGTGATAGCGCGGATATTCTTTCCACCAGGACCAATCAAGCCACCAATCTTATCAACTGGAATTTGAATTGTCTCAATGCGTGGAGCATAAGGAGACAAGTCCTCACGTGGAGCAGGGATAATAGACTCGATAAAATCAAGAATCTTCATACGAGCAACACGGTCACGCTCGATAGCCTGCTCAACAAGATCCCATGTTAGACCACGAATCTTTAGGTCAACCTGGAAACCTGTGATACCATCGCGAGTACCGCCAATCTTGAAGTCCATATCACCACAGTGATCCTCAGCACCGAGAATATCAGTTACAAGGATAGATTTGCTCTCATCTGGTGTTGTAAATAGACCACAAGAGATACCTGCTACTGGCTTACGGATAGGCACACCTGCATCCATAAGTGCTAGTGTTCCAACGCAAATTGAAGCCATTGAAGAAGAACCATTTGAGCCCATAATCTCAGAAACCATACGTACTGAGTACTTATAATCTTCAGGGATTACTGGAGCCAATGCACGCTCAGCTAGGTTACCATGACCAATTTCACGGCGACCTGTTGTGCCTAGACGACCAACCTCACCTGTGCAGTATGGAGGGACGTTGTAGTGTAGCATAAAGTTCTTAGAAATTGGGCCACCTGTAATTGCATCAAGCTCTTGAGCATCTGACATTGTGCCAAGTGTTAGCACACCCAAGCTCTGTGTCTCACCGCGTGAGAATACAGCAGAACCATGAGCACGAGGTAGCACACCAACCTGAGCATAAAGTGGGCGCAAATCATCAAAGCCACGGCCATCGATACGCTTGCCACGCTCAAGAACATTCTTGCGAACTGTCTCGATTTCAAAGGCATCGAACATTGCACGGAACTCTTCGTCTGTCATCTCAGGGAACTTAACAAGTAGAGTCTCCTTAAGAGCTGCCTTTAGGTCATTAACTGTGTTCTGACGCTCTAGCTTGCCAGGAATTGTCAAAGCATCTGCTAGCTTTTCTGCAACCTCTGCACGAGCAGCCTCTAGGAGTTCCTTATTGCAAGCATCGCCATCAACAACTACCTTTTCTGGGAGACCTAGCTTTGCACGTAGCTCTTCTTGTAGTGCGATAATCTTTTCAACTGCCTCTTGACCAAACTTTAGAGCTGCAAGGAAATCTGCCTCAGGAATCTCGTTTGCACCACCCTCCATCATTAGGAAGCGGCCCTTCATACCACTGTATAGAAGGTCAAGATCACCCTTTTGACGCTGCTCCTGAGTTGGGTTTAGGATAAACTCACCATTAACACGACCAACGCGTACAGCACCAATTGGACCCATAAATGGAATTTCTGAAATGTGTAGTGCAGCAGAAGCAGCAATAACACTCAAGAAATCTGGCTCTGTTACGCCATCGCATGACATTAGGGTATTGTTAACCTGAACATCATTGTGGTAGCCATCTGGGAAAAGCGGACGAATTGGACGATCTGTCAAGCGAGCTGTTAGAATTTCCTTCTCGCTTGGACGAGACTCACGCTTGAAATAACCGCCAGGAAAACGACCTGCTGCATAGTACTTCTCGCGATATTCAACCTGTAGAGGGAAGAAATCTACACCCTCACGTGGCTCATCTGTATTTGTTACTGCTGAGAACACAACAATATCATCTAGTGAAACTAGAACTGCACCAGCTGCTTGACGTGCCAAAAGAACTGTCTCGATAGTAAGTGTCTTACCACCTAGCTGTGTGCTTACTGAAATTGAATCTTTCATTATTATTCATTCCTATGTGAAATTATGATAGAAAAAATTGCCCAAAGATAGAACACCAAAGCTATAGCTTACATGGGTTATTTTACTCTACCACAAATATGTGTAATAAAAAAATGTCTCTAGCAAAATGGGGGAACCATTTACCGCTGCTAGAGACCTTGCCTAATGCCCGGAACATTTATTGGGCAATAGATAATAGTGCAACAAAAGCCACCCAGTTTTTGTTCTGGGCAGCTTTCGTTTTCCGCGCTCTAATATTAGCGGCGGATGCTGAGCTCCTTGATAAGAGCCTGGTAACGTGGCTCATCTGTGCGCTTTAGGTAATCCAAAAGGCTACGACGAGTGTTAACCATCTTGATTAGACCAAAACGTGAAGCATGATCCTTACGATTTGTCTTAAGATGCTCTGTTAGGTGTTCAATTTTCTTAGTTAGCACCGCTACCTGAACCTCGCAGGAACCTGTATCTTTTTCGTGGCGCTGGAACTGTTTACGAATTGCTTGGGTATCAATCTGACTCATGACTACTTTGTCATCCTTATTTATTGATTAATAATTTAAACTTTTTTGACTTGTGTCCAATGATTTTATCATACCATTGAAACAAAAAGCAACATAAAAATTTCTAAATTTTGCCATTGTTGACAGAATTTTGGGCAAGCAAGGAGTAATAAAAAAATGAACAAACAAAAAAAACATTGCCACCTATTCATTATCCATAGCTACATATTCCCTAAAAAAGGCGCCCCGAAGGACGCCTTTTTTATTTAGATTACTTGCACTTGATTGCTGCTTGTGCTGCTGCCAAGCGTGCGATAGGCACACGGAATGGGCTGCAGGAAACATAATCTAAGCCAATCTTGTGGCAGAACTCAACTGATGAAGGATCACCACCATGCTCACCGCAAATACCTGTGTGGATTGTTGGACGAGCTGCTTTACCAAGCTTGCAAGCCATATCCATTAACTTACCAACACCAACTTGGTCAAGCTTTGCAAATGGATCGTTCTCGTAAATCTTTGTGTCATAGTATGCACCAAGGAACTTACCAGCATCGTCACGGCTGAAGCCAAAGGTCATCTGTGTTAGGTCATTTGTACCAAAGCAGAAGAACTCAGCTTCCTTAGCAATATCATCTGCTGTTAGGGCTGCACGTGGGATTTCAATCATTGTACCAACCTCATACTTGAGTTCAGCACCTGCTTGACGAATCTCCTCATCAGCAACAGCTGTAACAATATCCTTAACAAACTTGAATTCCTTCAAATCACCTGTTAGAGGGATCATAATCTCTGGCTTTACACTCCACTCTGGGTGTAGCTTCTGCACCTTGATAGCAGCACGGATAACTGCCTTTGTCTGCATCTTAGCAATTTCAGGGAATGTAACTGTCAAGCGGCAGCCACGATGACCCATCATTGGGTTAAACTCGTGCAAGCTTGCAATGATTTCCTTGATTCTTGAAACTGGCTTATTCTGTGCCTTTGCAAGAGTCTCAATATCTGCCTCCTCTGTTGGAACAAACTCGTGTAGAGGTGGGTCAAGGAAGCGAATTGTTACAGGAGCACCCTCAAGTGCTGTGTATAGCTGCTCAAAGTCATCCTGCTGATATGGAAGAATCTTACCTAGAGCAATCTCACGCTCCTCAAGTGTATCTGCACAAATCATCTCACGGAAGGCTGCAATTCTCTCTGGCTCGAAGAACATGTGCTCTGTACGGCAAAGACCAATACCCTCAGCACCTAGCTCGCGTGCCTTCTTAGCATCACGAGGTGTATCTGCATTTGTGCGAACCTTCAATGTGCGGAACTTATCTGCCCAAGCCATGATGCGGCCAAACTCACCACCGATTGTTGCATCAACTGTTGGAATGATGCCATCATAGATGCAGCCTGTTGCACCATCGATAGAAATCCAATCACCCTCGCGGTATAGCTTACCAGCTAGCTTGAACTCCTTGTTTTCCTCATCCATAACAATCTCAGAGCAACCAGATACGCAGCATGTACCCATACCACGAGCAACAACAGCTGCGTGTGAGGTCATACCACCACGGACTGTCAAGATACCCTGAGCTGCCTTCATACCCTCGATATCCTCTGGAGATGTTTCTAGGCGAACAAGAACAACCTTCTCACCCTTTGCCTTCCATGTCTTTGCATCGTCAGCTGTGAATACCACGCGACCACATGCTGCACCTGGAGAAGCAGCTAGAGCGCGAGCTACAGGAGCAGCGTGCTTTAGTGCTGTTGCATCAAACTGTGGGTGAAGCAATGTATCAAGATTTCTTGGGTCAATCATCATTACTGCTTCTTCTTCTGTGCGTACACCCTCATCAACAAGGTCGCAAGCAATCTTTAGAGCAGCACGTGCTGTACGCTTGCCATTACGAGTCTGAAGCATGTATAGATGCTTATTCTCAATTGTAAACTCCATATCCTGCATATCACGATAGTGAGACTCAAGTGTCTTACATACGTCGCAGAACTGTGCATAAACCTCAGGCATTACCTCTGCCATCTTTGCAATTGGCATTGGAGTACGTACACCTGCAACAACGTCCTCACCCTGGGCGTTCATTAGAAACTCACCCATAAGCTGCTTTTCGCCTGTGGCAGGGTCACGTGTGAATGCAACACCTGTACCAGACTCATCATTCAAGTTGCCGAATGCCATCATCTGCACGTTTACTGCTGTACCCCAGCTATATGGAATATCGTTATCACGGCGATAAACATTTGCACGTGGGTTATCCCATGAACGGAACACAGCCTTAATTGCCTCAAAAAGCTGTACCTTTGGATCAGATGGGAAATCCTCACCAATCTTTGCCTTGTACTCTGCCTTAAATTGTGTTGCAAGCTCCTTTAGGTCATCCGCTGTCAAATCAACATCGTTTGTAACACCCTTACGCTCCTTCATCTCATCGATAAGCTTTTCAAAGTACTTCTTACCAACCTCCATTACAACATCGGAGAACATCTGGATGAAGCGACGATAGCAGTCATAAGCCCAGCGTGGGTTACCTGACTTCTTTGCAAGCACTTCAACTACTGTCTCATTAAGACCGAGGTTAAGGATTGTATCCATCATTCCTGGCATAGAAGCACGAGCACCTGAGCGAACGGAAACTAGCAATGGATTTTCTGCATCACCGAACTTCTTACCTGCAGAAGCTTCTAGCTTTGCGATGTTTTCCATAATCTGAGCTTGAATATCCTCGCCAATCTGTTTTCCATCATCATAGTAGCGAGTGCAAGCCTCTGTTGAGATTGTAAAGCCTTGTGGTACTGGGAGTCCAATTAGATTCATTTCAGCTAGGTTAGCGCCCTTACCGCCAAGCAAGTTACGCATTTCTGCATTACCCTCTGTTTGACCTGCTCCGAAGAAGTAAACAAACTTTGATTTATCTGACATTTTTTATTCCTATTCTTAGGTGTTACAACAATACAACAACCATGCAAATGATGCCCTGTTGCTCCCTTTGCACGATTATTTTTTTAACCTATTATTATATTAACCATTTATTTCTTTAATGATGGGACAAATTCTAATATAGATTAGCAACGTAGTCAACCATTAATTTTGTTAGAATACGCGCTAGAACTTATCTGAGCTTTCACACATAATCTTGCATTGTACAAGCGACGAATAAGAGTACACCAACTTATAGCTATTTGTAAAAGAAAATGCACCCATACAAGCTCAGTAATTGACACCCTTAAAACTATCCAATTCATATGCTTTATACTAGAACTTCCTCAGTTCTCAATATCTCACTAACTTGAGCACTTATTCCTGGTTTGGACAATTAGTAAACCAGACAGTTTTTAGAAAACATAGAGGATTCTCCATACCTTCTACAAGCACGAGAATCCTCATCACACTAAGCAATTTATTTGGTTATCGTACAATAATTATTAGTGCACTGCCAAGTACATCAATAACACCTGATGCAGCTTCACTTGAGTCAACAACAACACTATGCCCAGCATCATTGAGCTCTTTTGCCGTATATTGACCAGCTCCAAGCTTAACCCCATCAAGCTCCATAGAGCGAACCTTTAAGGTTCTTCCAGCTATGTCTAATGTACATTTTTTTGCCACATCTACATCCTCTAGCTGAACATCCGCGACAATGATAACACGCCCCGCCTCTGAGATTGACAATGACGCAGCCTTTAGGCTTTCATCATTATTATACTTTGTTGATGGAATTGGTGTTTTAGCAGGTGTCGATGTTAGATTATTATTGCGAACAAAAATTGTACCTGAGCCCTCTTTATCAGAGCCAGACTGAAGATATACAGTTCCAGCAGATGCTAAAGCATTTGTTTGAGCACCAGTAGCTGCCTTAGAACCACCATAAGCCTTTATTGCTGCAGGAGTCAACCAATGCTCAGAAAATTCTGCATCATCATCAGTCAAGCGAACAGATATGCGACCACCGGCGGTACAAACACTCTTCCCTCTTTCAGCTAGCATTGGAATTGATGTGATACTTGCTAAAGGTGCATTACATACACCACCATTGGCGGAAATACTACCTTCACCAAGCAAACGAGCCGCAGTTATATTTATTGAACCACCAGAACCAACACCTTTATATATATCTGGGGTGCCTTCTCCTGTTGCAGTAGCTACACCATCTAAGGTTAGAACCCCATCAACTACTAGCTTAACAACACCACCACCGATAAACTGTGATGCTGTATCATCATGATAAGCAGGGGAGCCAGGTAAAACTGGACTTAAAATTGAGCCATAGACAGAATTTGTTTGAATTGTCATCTGACCACCATGGCTATAAAAACCATTAAAACGAGTATGATCTGTATTATCTGTTAAACCACTATAATTTGCAAAAAGAGAACTATCTGCTCCAACAAGCATATTACCCTTTACAATTACATCACAAATACGTGGTTCAGCAACTGTTGATAATAAGCGCAAGCTACCTATAGCGGCACCATTTGTTACAGTAACATTACCCGTGAATGTATAAGGTTTAATTGCTTGGAAAAGCCACTTATTTTGAATAACTACATTTTCTTCATCAGAAGCAACAATACTTCCCCCATTATAGAGAATACCTGAGGTAGTTCCAGAACCACGAACAGAAGCAAAACCATTTGGCAATGTTAGCGTTGTTCCTTCTGGTATTCCCAAAATGCCATAGCCTGAAAATACTATTTCATCAAAGGTCCAATTTTCCCCAGCTGGGATAAGGGTTGTTCCACAAGGTGTTGGGGAATAGTGTGTGTATATTGCCTTACGAGCAATATTCTTTACATACAATGAGCCATATCTTTGATTAGCTGTTTTAATCAAAATAGTTCCAGCACCTGAGCCACCATTACTTGTTGCATCAGTTCCATTCGCTGTTATATTTGCTATTGGCAACCCTAACTCAGTAGCAGAAGTTAAAGTGATTGCAATACGACCTCCTGAACCTGGCTTAGATGTGTGTGCTGTTTCTAATGCTGAAGCATTTATTTTTCCAGAACCTGTAACAGCAGCTGCTTCAATGTAGATAGATCCGCCCGCTCCATGCGATTCTCTTAGCCATCCATCATCTGTATTTTCACCAGTATCTGCTCGAACAATTCCATTTATTTCAGCAGAGCCTTCCACATCTAAAAATATTGCTCCTCCGCCTGCTGTGGTTGAATTACCAGCACCTAGAGAAATTGGCTTATATACATTTCCATAAACCTTTGAAACGCTTCCATAGCCACCACCATGTACACCTGCTGAGCCTCCAGATGGGAAGGAATTCTTTTGATAACCTTTTTTCCGGGCATCTAGATTTGCTTTACTACCCAATGAGAAGCTACCACCTACAGAAACAGAAAGGCGATACATTTCCGTATTAGTATTTTCATTGTGAGTCCAAGTTCCACCCTCAATAGAGACATCACCTGTTATATTGAAAGTTTCAAAGCCTTGCCCTGGATATGTGGTCATAAAGGTAACTGTTCCGTTGTATCCACTTTTTTGCTCCCAGCCAGCAACTGTTTGTGGTGCTGCACTATCCCACTTACAGCTACTTGCTGTAAAATCAGGATCAAAAACAACTATTTCAGAGGCTGTAGGAACAACACCTTTTGACCAGTTTGATGCAGTGGATGCTAAATATGCACCATCTGTAGCAGTGACACCAATCCAGTAATTATAACCCATAGGCGTTGTAAAGTTTTTTACAATAACCTCTATTGCAGAATTATTAACAAAATAATTTCCCGAATCAAGTGACACTGTCAAAGCTGTATCATTTTCATTTTCTGCTTCAACAATAGGTGAAACAAAAATAGTTACAGATGCTTCTCCAGCAGGAATAACAACAACTCCAGAATCATCTAAATAATTCACATCAGCTCGTGCTGTTCCATCCGCAAATGAATAGTTTACCGTTAATGGGAAAGGATCTGCATTAGCACGAGAAACTGTTATCATACCTTTTTCAAGTTGAGCTTCTGCGGCATCTTGCGTTTTAACAATAGAAAGAGCTCCACCATAAATTGTTCCCAATGAAGCTTCAAAATACTCACCTAATGAATTTTCTGCATAGAGCGATACTCTATAGGTTTTATTATCCATTGGAGTAGTAAAGCTTGCAGAAACACTGCTATCCTTAGAGCAAACACCGATGGAATTTGTTACCGCTATTGTTCCATCATAGAGAATACATGATAGATTAGCATCAGCAATTGACAAAAATCCTTCTACCGTATATTCCTCCTCAGCAAAGGTTAGTGCTACATCTGAAATCACAGGTGCAGTTTTTACCTTATGGTGATATGCCTCTGCTTCATTTGTTGTAATAACAAATTCATCAAAGGAAACCCACTTATTATTAGTGCAATATTGACCAATCATTTGCAAATAACTAAGCGGTGTTGTTCTACTAATCAAGCTTACATTTTCATAAACTGTTGTCCAGTCAAAGTAAATATCGTAGGAATCAACTGGAGCAGCATAAAAGGATAAAGTATCGGAGCCATTTTCACCGATATCTATTTTTGCAATCAGAACACAATTTAAATTTTTACTTGTATCTATAGCGAACAAATTTGTCGGTGGATAAATTTCTCCAGTTGTTGGATCTCTAAAATATGCGGAAACATAAAATGTACCATTATTATTTCGTACACCCATATATAAACCATTTGCAATATTACAATTATCACCCACAGGGGAAGTAATTGCTTCAGTGCCTAGACCTGCCAACCAATAATTATTATTGCCTAAAAATTGTGTTGTAAGCAAATTTTTGTCAACTTGCATTAAAAAGCGAAAATATACAGAGCCAGAGCTTGGCCATTCTAAATCAAGTTTGCGCTGCTGTGCACGATTCTTTCGTGCACTTGTTCCTACAGCTCCATTTACAATTACCGCACGCAAATCTTCTGTACCTGTAATTGAATCAACACCAGTCCAAGAGCTAAGCAATTCCAAACTTGGCTCCTGTGCAATAAATACACCAGTCCCAGAATTCCATCCAGCAGTTGTATCTAATCCAATTGATTTAACAGCTCCTTTTTTGTTATTAATGGATTTAGTTAAATCGTAATCACTGGAGCTAAAACCCTCATACATTAGAATCTCGCCAGACAATATGCTAGATATAGATAAAACAAACAATAAAAATAATTTTTTCATACCACAATTCCCTAATAAAATACAAAAAAACAAGAAATACCTTGTTCCCTAACTTGTATTTTAATTTTACATCAAAAACAAGAACCAGTCAATACACAACTAGAATGAAAAATTGCATAATTAAATGAGTATGAGGGAATTAGGGCAAGAAACCGCCTATTCGAAAAATAATGAAGAATGAAGAATGAAGAATGAGTCATAGGACATCCAAAGGCAAGCGAAAGGGGTGCTAACGCTTGCCAAAAGAGCGAAGAAAGGACGCAGGGCTTGCGCAACACTACTGGGATACACTACCCTATTTTGACAACAACCATCGCCATGCAGATACAATCTTAATATTATAACCATCTAAATCTATGGTTCCATCTTCATCGTATGTAATAATGGTTAAATCAGAACAATTTAATGCTTTTGCTGCCTCAATTATTCCTGCAATCTCTCTTCGGCGAGTAGCTACTCCACTTTTATCTTCGGAATTCATACACCACGTTACTTGGATTAAGCTTTTTACATTTTCCTCTTCAGAAATGACAAAATCACATTCTCCGTCTCCTTGAAAGAAGGATATTGATTCCATCCCCTTTTTCCTTCGATGCAACTCAAGAAAAATTGTGTTTTCCAGCTGCTTACCATCATCGTCTGATTGTATTGGTAATATAGCATTTCTTAAACCATTATCTATTACATAGTATTTTGCCAACGCATTTTCTTGTTTTGTAATGGAACGAGAATATTTTGGTACGCGAACAAATAAATATATATCACACGCATTCTGCAACCAATTATAAAGCTCATCTCTTGCAATTTTTAAGCCTTGTGATTTTATTGCCCCATAAATAGCATTTACAGATATTGGATTTGAGATTCCTCCCATCACCCTCTTTAAAAAGAAACGAAGCACAGGTGTATTTTTTACATTAAAATGTTCTATAAAATCTTTGAGTATCATAGTATCAAAATACCCTTGGAGACGCTTATACTTTAGCGACAAACTTTCTGTTAAAGCAACCTCTGGCATTCCTCCCAGTCTATTATAGCAATCAAAGGCATTACGTATTCGAGCCTCTTCGCTCTCTAAGTTACTTTTATGGTCTATTCCTATGAAATTACAATACTCACAGAAAGAAAGCGGGAAGGTTTCAAATTCTATAGGCCATCCCCTTAGTTCTGTTTTCATATCCTTAGAGAGCATGTGTGCATTTGATCCACAAACAAAAATATTTTTACAATAATTTTTATATACCCTTAAGACAAATAACTCCCAACCAGGAATCAACGGCAACTCATCAAAGAACATCCATACATTCTTAAGCGATATTTCTGGGAACATTTCACGATATGCATCAAGAATTAGAT
Source organism: Kiritimatiellia bacterium (assembly GCA_017481725.1). GTDB lineage: Bacteria > Verrucomicrobiota > Kiritimatiellia > RFP12 > UBA3636 > RGIG990. Next base: position 17,926 of record JAFUOX010000004.1, read on the forward strand.
TTAAATCTAATGCATTAAATTGTGAAAAACGTTCATCATCAAACCCAATCCACAAGATATTATCTTTAGGGACACCTTTTTCTAAAAGTTCATTAATCGCAATTTCCATACATGTAGATTTACCGCAACGGCGAACGCCTGGCACAGTAATTATCATATTCCCATCAATAGGGAGGTTTTGGAAACGTTTTTTTACATTAAAAGGCATATCTGATTGCTTTAGAGAAATTAGCGATTTTATTTCATTTTTTGTCATACACGCCCCATATTATTTCATTAATTTTATGTAATATTTTAAAATTCTTTCAATAATTCAATGAAAGATTACCATAATATAAATATTGACGTCAATACTTTTCTAAGAGGGTAATTTCATAATAGCAGGTGGAATTAGGTCAAGAAACCGCCTGTTCAAAAAATAATGAAGAATGAAGA